>NZ_JBSGVS010000114.1:0-15020 GCF_053608565.1 Streptomyces sp. NPDC055025 | reverse complement strand
GGGCCGGCGGGTGTGCCGCCCTTGGGGCAGCCGGCGGTCCGGCATGCCCCGCCCGGGGGGCAGCACACCGGGCCCCGCCCGGCCGGCGGGCGAAACCCGCGGCGGCCCGCCACCTCCCGGGCCGCCCGCGTATGTTCCCCCGCCGTCGGTTATGCCACACGCCGCGCCGGCGCGGACCGCGCCGGACGCACCGGATGTACCGGATGAGTGAGACAGCCGTCCGCCGTCAGCGAGCACGGCCGCGGCGCGGCCGGTCTCGGCGACGGCGCCTCGAACATACCCATCAGCAACGGGTCGAGCCGGGTGACGGCCTTGGGCTCCGGGGCCCGCCGCCGCTCCGGTGTACGGAGCAACTCCAGATACGCCGCCTCGCTCTCAGGCGCCGGATCTATCCCCAGCTCCTCCGCCAGAACCTCCCTGAGCTGCTGATACGTGCGCAGTGCCTCGGCGCGGTTGCCCGCCGTACGGTGCGCGGCCATCCGGCAGCGGTAGGCACTCTCCCGGAATGGAGCGCGGCGTACGGCTTCCTCGGCGTACCGCAGCGCGTGATGCTCGTCGCCGAGCGCGGACGAGGCCAGACTCGCGGTCTCCAGCGCGGACAGACGCAGCTCGTCGAGCCGCTCCCGCACGCTGTTGACCCACTCGCCCTCGTGGGCGGGAAGAAATGACCCGCGTAGATTCGACACAGCAGCGGACGCGAGCTGCTGCGCGACGGCGTAGGAGCCCGTCGCGTACGCCTCGGCCGCCTCGGTCAGCGCCGACTCGGCGCACTCGACGTCCACCGCCGCGTCGTCGGGCAGCCGCAGCAGATAGCGGCCTCCCTGGGCGACGAGCGGGGTGACACCGGGCTGCTGCCGGGGAAACGTGACGAAGGTACGGACCCGGCTGACGACACTGCGCAGGGCCGAGGCCCAGGTGTCGGGCAGGCCGTCGGGCCAGACGGTGTCCGCCAGTTGGTCGCGGCTGGTACCGCCGGACCGTTCGAGAATGAGCCGGGCGAACGCGACTTGGGCCTGAGCGCTGGACAGGTGCTGTGGAGGAACCCCTTCGGGTTCGATCGTGACGAGACCAGCAAGTCTGATGAGCAAGCTGTACTCCCCGGTGCGGTCGGCTGTCTGCCGGTTCCACCGGCGGCGGTTGCCGCCGGCGACATGGTCGGAATCTCGCCAGGGGGCCCGTCACGATGGTCCTCTTGTGAAGGAGATCGGGACAAGAGGTGCATGCCCCCTGCACAAGATTTGGACGATACCAATCGGCCTTCTCCCCGTGTCAACACTGGCTGGAGAACATTCCCCGGGAATTGGTCGGAGAGCAGGATTCCGCTTGTTGCGCCGTGTCGCGTTCTTGTTGCGTTGTCGGGTTTCCGCATTTCACGGTCGTGTTGCGCGCGGCTTGCGCGGCTGTCGTTGAATTGCGTCGCACTTTGAGTCCAAGGTTGAGCGGACTCCGGTAATTGTCCGAAACGTGGATGAGGAGACGCACGTGAACACGTCCGGAGGATGGGAACGTCTCGCGCCGAAACTGGACGCGACGCGTCGTCGTGTGCAGTCCCTCGAGTGGGAGCCCGCCCGCCGTAACAGCTTCGTGACGTACACGGTCGAGCGCGACTCCGCGTACGCCGACCTCGACGGCGAACGCCTCCTGATGATGTCGGGCTACAGCTATCTGGGCCTGGCGGGCGACGAGCGCGTGGTCGCGGCGGCCAAGGCCGCGGTGGATCTGTACGGCACCGGCAACCACGGGGTGCGGGCGCTGGCGGGCTCGATCCCGCTGCACGAGGAACTGGAGGCGGAGGTCGCCCGGTTCGCCGGCCGCCAGGAGGCGATGGTCTTCGGCTCCGGCTACGCCGCCAACGTCGGTACGGTCGGCGGTCTGGTCGGCGGCGGTGACACCGTCTTCATCGACAAGTACGACCACGCGAGCATCGTCGACGGCTGCCGGCTCAGCGGCGCCACCGTCACCCGCTTCCGGCACAACGACGTCGACCACCTCGACCGGCGGCTGGCCGCCGCGAGCCCCGACGGGATCAGGCTCGTCATCGTCGACAGCGTCTACTCCATGGACGGCGACATCGCCCCCCTGCCCGAGCTGCGCGCCGTCTGTGACGCGCACGACGCGCTGCTGATGGTCGACGAGGCCCACGCGCTCGGTGTCATCGGCGCCACCGGCAAGGGCATCGAGGAGCACTTCGACTACACGGCGAAGGTCGACATCAAGCTGGGCACCCTGTCCAAGGCCATCCCCTCGATGGGCGGCTGGGTGGCGGGTCCGAGCGAGCTGATCGGCCATCTCAAGTACGCGGCACGCCCGTTCCTCTTCTCCGCGGCCCTCGGCCCGGCCCAGTCCGCCGCGGCTCTGGAGTCGCTGCGCATCCTGGAGCGCGAGCCCGAGCGGGTCAGCCACATCCAGACGGAGTCCGCGCGGTTCCGCCGGATGCTGAACGAGGGCGGAATGCGCACCGGCGACAGCGAGACGGCGGTCGTCCCCGTCATCGCGGGCTCCGACGACGCGGCCTACGACTACGCCACCGCCTGCCGCGCGGCCGGTGTCATCGGACTGCCCGTGGTCACCCCCGCCGTCCCCAACGACCTGGCACGGCTGCGGATCGCCATCACCGCCCGGCACACCAAGGCGGACATCGACTTCGCCGCGGAGGCCTTCCTCAAGGCCGCCCACGAGTGCGGTCTGATCAAGGCCTGATCCGCCGGCCACGCGTTCGCGCCCGCCCACCCATCACACGCACCCCGCGCGCCGGCGCCAGTCGGCCGCTGTCCGCCGTCCGCCGTCCGCACGGGATTCGGGATACGCGATGTCAACCTCACCGAGGCACGCACAGCTCAAGACGCCTGTCGCGATCACCGGCATGGGCGTCGTCACACCGGCCGGCTGCACCCCCGACGATCTGTGGACCACACTGCGCGCGGGCCGGTCCACGGCCGCCACCCTCACCCATCTCGATCTGGAACGGCACCGGGTACGGATCGGCTGCCGGGTCCGCGGACTCGACGAGACCGGGCTGGTGTCCGCCAAGGACGCCCGCAGGATGGACCCGTTCGCGCTGTACGGGACGACCGCGGCCCTCGCCGCCCACCGGGACGCGGGCGCCCCCGCCGTCGACCCGGACCGTACCGCGATCGTCGTCGGCAACGCCGTCGGCGGCCGGGCCACCAGCGACGCGGAGTCGAAGAACTTCACCGAGTCGGGACCGCACCGGGTCAATCCGCTGATGCCGCTGATGACGATGCCCAACGCGGCGGCGGCCCAGATCGCGATGCGGCTCGGCTGGCAGGGGCCCGCCCTGACCATCGCCACCACCTGCGCCAGCGGGGCCGACGCCATCGGCCACGCGGTGATGCTGCTCCAGACCTACCGGGCCGATGTGGTGCTGGCCGGGGGGTGCGAGTCGACACTGACGCCGGTCACCCTCGCGGGGTTCGGCAACCTCAACGCCGTATCGCTGCGCAACGACGAACCGGAGCGCGCGTCCAGGCCGTTCGACGCCGACCGGGACGGCTTCGTGATGGGCGAGGGCGCCGGCTTCGTCGTACTGGAACGACTCGACGACGCGAAGGCGCGCGGCACACGCGCCTACGCGACCGTCGCCGGCTACGCCTCCACCGCCGACGCCTTCCATCTCTCGATGCCGCTGCCGGACGGCGGCGCCGCGATCGGGGCCATGGCGGGAGCCATCGCCGACGCGGGCCTGACCCCCTCCGACATCGTGCACATCAACGCGCACGGCACCTCGACCCCGTTCAACGACCGTGCCGAAGCGACCGCGCTGGCCAAGGTGTTCGGCCCCGACGGGCCGCCGGTCACCGCGAACAAGAGCGTCATCGGCCATCTCATCGGGGCCGCCGGCGCCGTCGAACTGATCGCCACCGTGCAGGCGATGCGCCAGTGCGAGGTCCCACCCACCGCCAACCACGAACGGCTGGAGCCAGGCATGGAAATCGACGTGGTCCACGGCGCGCCGCGCGCCGTCGCATCCGGTCCCGCGCTGTCCAACTCCTTCGGTTTCGGCGGCCACAACTCCACCCTGGTGGTGGCGCCGGTATGACGACCTCCTCCGCACCCGCCGGCGCCTCCGGCGGCACTGCCGCCGACATCCCCGCCCCGGTCGCGACCCGTACCGTCACCGCCGAGGAGATCGCCGCCTACCGTGGCGCGGTCCGTGCCGAGCTGCCCGTCGCCAAGGACGAACTGGCCTCGCCCGTCCACGCGTTCGTCCTCGCCCACACCGTGGCCGAGCGGACCGTGGCCGCGCTGACCGCCGACGAGCCGGGACCCGTCTCGGTCGTCCATCTCTCCCAGGACATCCGCGGCCACCGGCTCGTACGCCCCGGTGAGCGGGTCACCGTACGGCTGGAGGTGCTCGGCGCCCGGCGCGAGGCGCGCGGGACACGGGTCGCCCTGCGCTCCCGGCTCACCGGGGACGGCGCGGGCGGCCCGGACGGCGCCGCGGACACGGCACCGTTCGCCGAGCTGATCACCAGCGCCCTGCTGGTCGGCGCCACCGCGCTCGAACCCTTCGGGGACATCACCGCCGGAGCCGCCGCACCCGCGCCCGCCGGGGCCGGTGAGCCCGCCACCGTCGTCCATGAGCCGACCGTGGAGTGGATCCGCCGCTACGCCCACGCCTCCGGTGACGAGAACCCGATCCATCTCGACGAGCAGGCGGCGCGCGCGGCCGGATTCGACTCCGTCATCGCCCATGGCATGAGCGTGGTGGCGCTGGCCGTCGAGGAGATCACCGACCGGTACGCCGACGGCGACGCCGCGCGCGTACTCGGCATCGGCGGGCGCTTCTCCGCGCCCGTCGCGCCCGGTGAGCCGCTCCGCTTCGACCTCCAGCCCGACGCCGCGGGACGGGTGGTGCGCTTCACCTGCCGTACCCCGGCGGGCCCCGCCGTCAAGAGCGGCTGGGTCGAACTGGCACAAGCACCCGCACAGGACCCGGAGAGCCACGACACGGACAGGGACGGAGGCGGCGATGACGACTGACGGATTCGGCCTGGTGGGGGGATTCCTCTCGCAGGTCCGTGAGCGGCCCGATGCCACCGCCCTGCTGTGGAACGGCGAGGAGGTCAGCTACCGCGGGCTCTACGAGCGGGCGGGACGCGAACGGGACCGGCTGGCCCAGCTCGGTCTGGCCCCCGGCGAGCCCGTGGGCGTCCTGGCCACCAAGTCGCCCGCGGCCATCGCCCTGGTGCTGGCCTGTCTGCTGGCACGGCGCCCCTTCCTGCTGCCCTCGCCCGCGCTCGCGCCCTCCCTGCTCGCCGATCTCTTCGCGCAGGCGGGCTGCCGCCAGGTCATCACCCCCGACGGCACGGACGCGGACGTGGTGCCCAACCCCGAGGTCACCCCGCAGCCGCTGGCGCCGCGCGAGGCCGCCGAGGTGTCGTTCATGCTGACCACCTCCGGTTCCACCAGCCTGCCCAAGATCGTCCCGCTGGGCCGGGAAGCCGTGAACCGGTTCGTCGCCTGGGCCGGCCCCGCCTTCTCGATCGGCCCCGGCAGCACGGTGCTCAACTACGCGCCGCTCAACTTCGATCTCTGTCTGCTGGATGTCTGGACGACGCTGGCGCACGGCGGCCGGGTCGTCCTGGTCGACCCCGGACTCGCCGCCCGCGGCGGGCACCTGCTCGACCTGCTCGAACGCCATGACGTACAGGTCGTCCAGGCGGTGCCGATGTTCTACGGGCTGCTGCTCGACGCGGCCCAGCGGCGCGGGGCGACCCTGCCCGGGGTCGAGCATGTGATGTTCAGCGGCGATGTCATCCCCGACCGCACCTTCGCCGCGCTGCCCGAGCTCTTCCCCAAGGCGCGCATCCACAACATCTACGGCTGCACCGAGACCAACGACAGCTTCATCCACGAGGTCGACACCAGCACCACGGCCTTCCCGCCGGTGCCGATCGGCGTCCCGCTGCCGGGGGTCGAGGCACTGATCCTCGACGAGCGGGGCGAGACGGTCGAAGGCCCCGGCTCGGGCGAGCTGTACGTGTCCACGCCCTTCCAGGCGGCCGGCTATCTCGACCGGACCCGCCACGCCGACAAGTTCACCGGCCATCCGCTGGGACTCGACGACCGGCGCTGGTTCCGCACCGGCGACCTGGTACGGCGCGACGGCGACGGCCGGCTCCATCTGACCGGGCGCAGCGACCACCAGGTCAAGGTCCGCGGTGTCGCCGTGAACACGGCGGAGGTCGAACGGGTGCTGCTCGACCACCCCGCGGTACTCGAAGCGGGCGTGGCCGCCCTGCCGGACCCGATCGAGGGCCGCAGGCTCGTCGCCGCCGTCCAGGCGGCGCCCGGCAGCGGTCTGAGCACCCTGACGCTCCGTCAGCACTGTGCCAGGAGCCTGCCCAGGGCGGCGGTCCCCTCGAAGCTCCAGATCGTCGCGGAACCGCTGCCGAAGACCGCCACAGGAAAGGTCGACCGCAAGGCGCTCGACCGTCTCCACGAGTTGTCAACAGCCAAAGGAAGGACGTCATGAGCCACGTCGGCACCATCAAGCAGTTCGTCATCGAGGAGTTCCTGCCGGATGTCACGGCCGAGGAGCTGGCTGACGACCACGACCTGCTCTCGGACGGGGTCATCGACAGCCTCGGTGTGCTGAAGCTGATCGCGTGGGTGGAGGACCGCTTCGAGGTGGCGATCGGCGACGCCGACCTCGACCCCAACAATTTCCGCAGTGTCGCGGCGATCGACGCGTTCATCGCCGGTGCGCGCCGTACCGAGGTGGCAGGTAGCTAGCGGTGCATGACGCACTCATCGGCCTGCTGGAGCGGCGGGCGCCGGTCGGGCGCGAGACCTGGCGGTCGTTCTGGGACCAGCTCGGCGACGGCGGCCTCGACAGAGCGCAGGCCCTCGCCCTGCTGGTCTCCCTGACGACCGCGCTGCCCGGCCCCGGCACACTGCGCGGGCTGCTCGACTCGCTCGCCGAACGGCGGCCCGCCGAACCGGCGGGCCGCTGGGCGGGCACGGTCAATGTGGTCGGCACCGGCGGGGGACCGAAGACCTTCAACATCTCCACCGCGTCGGCGTTCGTCGCCGCCGCGGCCGGGGTGCGGGTCGTCAAGACCGGCTCCCGCGCGTACTCCAGCTCGCTCGGCTCCGTCGATCTGCTGGAACGGCTCGGCGTCCGGCTGACCTCCTCGTACGACCAGACCGCCGAGACACTGGACCGGTTCGGGATCGCCTTCGCGGGCCCGTTCGTCTATCCGGTCCAGCTCACCCGGCTGGCCAGGACCATCGCGCCGACGAGCATGAAGCCCTTCGGCCGGTTCCTGAACGCCCTCGGGCCCTTCCTCGCGGATCTGCCCGTCACCGCGCAGATCACCGGCGTCTCGGCGAGCGCGCCGCTGGACGGACTGCGCGCCCTCGCCACCACCGTCAGCGGCCGCACCCTGTGGCTGACCACCAACGACCGCGGCGCCGACGAACTCCTCGGCTTCGCCGACAACACGATTTACACCAACGACGGCCGGGAGCTGCGCTTCCCGGCGGGCGAACTGGTGCCGGCCGGCGGCGGCTTCGACGATCTGCTGCCGGTCACGGACCCCGCCGACGCGCCCGCCCACTTCCTGTCCGTTCTCGCCGGCACCGCCGGTGAGGTGGCCACCCGTACGGTCTGCCTCAACGCCGCGGCACTGTCCGTCGCGAGCGGCCACACCCCCGACTGGACCAAGGCCGTCGCCGTCGCGGAGGACGCCGTACGGAGCGGAGCCGCCCGCGATCTCGCCGAGCGGATCAGGGCGGCGGCGCGCGGTACGGCCGCCAGGACCGGGGCGGCGAGCCATGGCTGAGTTCTTCCCGCGGACCGTGCCCGGCGAGGGACCGGGACTGGCGCTCTTCCTCAACGCCGGGGACCCGCCGCTCGATGTCCTCGCCGATCTGGTCCTCATGCTCGACGAGGAGGGCGTGGACTGTCTCGAACTGGCCGTGCCCTTCCCGGACTCGGTCACCGACGGACCGGTGATCCGCCGCTCGGCCAACCGCGCGCTCGATCTGGGCGTCGGCCTCGACGAGGTGCTCGCCTTCATCGCCGAGGTACGGCCCCGGCTGCGCCGGCTGCGGATCGCGCTGCTCGCCGACTGGAGCCACTCGCTCAAGCACCGGGACCCGGAGCGCACCCTGCGTACCGTCGCGGACTCCGGCGCCGACGGCCTGCTCGTCCACGCGCTGCCGCCCCGGCTGCGCACCGCCCACTACACGGCGGCCCGCGAGGCCGGACTGCCCGTGGTCACCACCTGCTACCAGCAGAGCCCGCCCGCGACCATGGCCGAGGCCGCGGCCGAGGCGAGCGCGTATCTCTATCTCGTCGCCCACTACGGACGCAGCGGCACCGCCCCGGCCGCCGGCCACGCCGCACTGGCCGCCACGGTCACCGCGCTCCGGGCGCACACAGCGTCCCCGATAGCCATCGGCTTCGGGGTCAGGACCAGACAGGACGTGGAGAACGTCGGAGCCTGCGGAGCCGATGCCGTAATCATCGGCTCCGCAGGAGTCGCCCGGATCGAGCAGTCGCTCGACCAAGGGGGCGACGTCATCGACGGCTTCCGCACCTTCGTCAGGTCCGTATCGCCCAACCGTTCCATCACACCTGAGAGAACAGGGAGCTGAACATGTTCATCCGCGAACTGGAGAACGTGAAGACGGTCGAGTGGGGCAACGGCCTGAGCCGGCGCTTCATCGTGGCCGCCGACGGCCTCGACTACAGCATCACCGACACTACCGTGCGCGCGGGCACCAAGTCCCGTCTGGAGTACCGCAATCACATCGAATCCTGCTACTGCATCGAGGGTTCCGGTGAGGTGATCGAGCTGGACGGCACCTCGCACCCGATCACGCCCGGTGTTCTCTACTCGCTCAACGAGAACGACGCCCACTACCTCGTGGCCAGCCCGCACGAGGACCTGCGTCTGGTGTGCGTCTTCTCCCCGGCGCTCCAGGGCGACGAGGTGCACCAGCTCGACGAGCACGTCTCCTCCGCCTACTGATCCGCGCACACCCCGTACACCCAGGCACATCAAGCACACTCCGCACATACCGCTCGCCCGCCACTGATCCGTAACGGAAAGGCTCGCCGTGATCCGCTGGAACGCCGACCAGGCCGAACTGCGCGAAGGTCTGGCCCGGTGGGGTGAGGCGCTCAGCGCCGGCCACATAGAACAGGACGAACAGGCCACGTTCTCCTGGGACAAGTGGAAACTGATCCGGGAGACCGGCATTCTCGCGCTGCCCTTCGACGAGCGGTGGGGAGGCCTCGGCCAGTCCCTGCTCACCACCATGTATCTCCTCGAAGGGCTGGGCGAGCACTGCCGTGACTCGGGGCTGAGCTTCTCGGTCACCACCACCATGGCCAGTACCGGCGTACCGGTGGACAAGTTCGGCACGGACGAGCAGAAGGAGCGGTATCTCACCCGGATCTGCTCCGGAGAACTGATCGGCGCCCACGCCATCACCGAGGCGGAGGGCGGCTCGGACGCCATGGCGATGACCACACGGGCGGTGCGGGACGGCGACCAGTTCGTCCTGAACGGCTCCAAGATCTTCGTCAGCAACGGCCCCGTCGCCGATGTGTTCGTCGTCTACGCGCGTACGCATCCGGACGGCGGAGCACTCGGGGTCACCGCGTTCCTCGTGGACCGGGACACCCCGGGACTCACGATCGGCAAGCCGACCAAGAAGATGGGACTGCGGACCTCGCCGCTCAGCGAGCTGTTCTTCGACGAGTGCCGTATCCCCAGGACCCAGGTGCTCGGCCGGGTCGGCGGAGGGTTCATCGTGCTCGACCACGTCATGAAGCGGGAGATCCTCTTCTCCTTCATCGTCAATGTCGGGGAGATGCAGCACCGGCTCGACCGCTGCCTCGACTACGCGAAGACCCGACGTTCCTTCGGCAAGACGATCGGCTCGTACCAGTCCGTCGCCAACAAGATCGTCGATACGAAGATCCGGCTGGAGACGGCAAGGAAGTGGCTGTACGACACCGGTGAACGGCTCGCGGCCGGCGAGAACGTCACCACGGATCTGGCCATCGCCAAACTGGTCACGAGCGAGAGCAATCTGGCGACGAGTCTGATCGCCGTGCAGATCTTCGGCGGACACGGCTACATGACCGAGTACGGTCTGGAGAAGGACGTGCGCAACGCCGTGGCCGGCACGATCTACTCCGGCACCACGGAGATCCAGTACAACCGCATCGCCTCGATGCTGGGCCTGGGCAAATGACCCGGGACCCCGGCTCCAGGCTCCCGGCGGGACACTCGGCCGCACCCGAGACCCGCCGGGTTCTGAAAGTCTGCGGGGCCACCTCCCCCGACGACATCACCACGCTGGCGGCCGCGGGAGCGGACTGCGTCGGCGTGTGGCACGGCGTACCGGGCGGCCATGCCGAACTGCCCGAGGAGCGACTCACCGAACTCGTCACGGCGGCCCACGCCACCGGCCGGCTCGAACCGGTCCTCGTCACCTTCCTCAGTGATCCCCAAGCCCTTGCCGGCCTGGCGCGCCGTACCGGACTGCGCTGGCTGCAACTCCACGCGTACCAACCGCCCCCCGTCGTCGCGGCGCTGCGCGCCGCCCTGCCCGACGCGGTTCTCGTCAAGGTCCTCCACCTGCGCGGCGGAAGCTGTGTCGAACGCCCACTGATCGGCGCGTACGAACGGGCGGGCACCGACCTCTTCCTGCTCGACACGGCCACCGAGGACGGCCGTATCGGCAGCACAGGACACCGGCTGTCGGAGCGGGACGTACTGGCGCTGCTGCCCCGGCTCACCCGCCCCTTCCTGCTCGCGGGCGGGATCACCCCGCACAACCGCCCCGACTACGACGGCGTCGCCGCGCATCCCGGGTTCCGCGGTGTCGATGTGGACACCGGCGCCCGTGACGCCGAGGGACGCTTCTCGGCGCCCGCCGTCACCGCCCTGGCCCGCGCCTGGCGGACCGCCATGTCCCTTGAGGAGTCCCGATGACTGCCCGTTTCCTGGAAGCCCTGCTGGCCGCGGACCGCCCCCTGGTCATGGAGGTCAAGCGGCGTGACGCGCACGGCTACGACCTCCTCGGCGGACGGACCCCGGTCGCGATCGTCGAGTCGTACGAGGCCGCGGGCGCCCCGTGCATCTCGGTGGTGACCGGACGCTGGTTCGGCGGGACCCCCGCGCTGCTGCGCGATGTCGCCGCGCTCACCGATCTGCCGCTGCTCCAGAAGGACTTCATCACCCGCAGGGACCAGCTCAAGACCGCGGTGGAGCTGGGCGCCTCGGCGGTGCTGCTCACGGCCGCGCTGCTGCCCAGGTCCAGTATGCGCACCCTCATCACCGCCGCGCTCACCACCGGTCTCACCCCCTTCGTCGAGGTGACGGAGGAGTCCGAACTCGACGGACTGCCGCACACCGACGAGTGTGTGATCGCCGTCAACAACAAGGACATCAAGGTCAAGGAGAGCGACCGGGGCGATCTCGACCGCAGCCTCGCCCTGCTGCCCGCGCTCCAGGCCGCCGGTACGCCGTGTCCGGTCAGCGCCAGCGCCATCGACAGCCCGCTCGCCGCCGCCAGACTGCTCGACGCGGGCTTCGGCGGGCTGCTGGTCGGTACGTCGCTGCTGCGCACCGCGAACGCGAGCGCCTGGCTCGACGAACTGGACAGCGCCAGGAACCACACCGTGGCCGCCCGCAAGGGCTGACCGCGCCAGGTCGGCGGACCGGTACGGGCCCGCCCCCGGGGCGTACGCCCCGCCCCCCGGACCGTACGCCCCGCCCCCGGCCGCCCGGACCGCTCCCGCCCCGGCCCCTCACACCCCGTTCGTGAACCACTCCTGTCACACGCTCCCCCAGGAGAGCCGCCCGCCATGACCGCACCCGCCGCACCCGCCGCACCCGCCGTCCCCACGGAACCGGCCGCACCCGCCGTCCCCGCAGAACCCGCCGTATCCGTCGTGCCCGTGGAGCCGGCCGCGGGCACCGGAGCGCCGACGGCCGTACGCGCCGTGATCCTCGACGCCGACGGCGTGGAGGTGTCGGGTCTGCTCGCCGAGCCCGAGGGCGCCGCACCCCGTGCCGTGGTCGTCGCCATCCACGGCCGGGGCATGTGCGCCGACTACTTCAACGGGCTGACCGACCCGGCCGACTCGCTGCTCACGCTCGGCGCGCGGCTGGGCTACTCCGTACTGGCGCTCGACCGCCCCGGCTACGGCGCCTCCCTACGGCAGCTCCCGGAGGGCCAGCCCCTCGGGGAGCAGGCGACGACCCTGCACGCGGCGCTCGGCGACTTCGCCAGGAAGCACAGGACCGGGGCCGGTTTCTTCGTGGTCGGCCACTCCGACGGCGGCAAGGTCAGTCTGCACATGGCGGCGCAGGACGCGGGCAGCGCGCTGATCGGCCTCGACATCAACGGCTGCGGCTGGCGCTACGCCCGCGAGGCCCGGCACTTCCCCGACACCCTCGGCGGTGGCGCCTCCCGGCTCAACTGGGGTCCCCTGAACCTCTACGCGCCCGGTACGTTCCGCGCGAGCCGCTCCCTGCTGCGGCCGGTACCGAGGCGGGAGGAGATCCAGACGGCGGTGTGGCCCGTCCAGTTCCCGAGGCTGGCCGGCCGTATCACCAACCCGCTCCGGCTGACCTTCGCCGAGCACGAGCTGTGGTGGGAGCTGGACGACGCCTCGCTGGCCTCGATGACCGGCCGGCTGACGGCCGCGTCCCCCGTCACGGTGGAGCGGCTGCCCGCCGCCGGGCACAACATCAGCATCGGCCGCGCGGCCCGCACCTACCATCTGCGGGCACTGGCGTTCCTGGAGGAGTGTCTGCTGCTCGGCCGGGGCGGCGCGGCGCGCGTCTGAACTCCCTTCCCCGCACGCCCTGTTGCCGGGCACTGCCGTACCCGTGGTCAGTCCGTGGTCTTCCCCGGGTGCGCGCGGCCCATCGCGGCTAGTGTGTGCGGACCGTATCCACCCACACACCGAGCGACCGAGGAAGGACTCCCGCCATGGCGGCACAGAACCCGGAACGTCCGCAGCACCCGAGGCCGGGCCGCCCCCTGCCGGCCGACGGAGGGCGCTCGTACTCCTTCGAGTTCTTCCCGCCGAAGACCGAGGCGGGCGAGCGCACGCTCTGGAACGCGATCCGCCGGATCGAGGCGCTCGGGCCCTCCTTCGTCTCGGTGACCTACGGGGCGGGGGGCTCCTCCCGCGACCGTACGATCGAGGTCACCAAGCGTATCGCCGCCGAGACCACCCTGCGCCCGGTCGCCCATCTCACCGCCGTCGGCCACTCGGTGGCCGAACTGCGCCACATCATCGGACAGTACGCCGACGCCGGCATCCGGGACGTACTCGCCCTGCGCGGCGACCCGCCGGGGGATCCGCGCGGCGAGTGGTCCCGCCATCCCGAGGGCTTCGCCCAGGCGAGCGAACTGGTCTCCCTCATCCGCGAGCTGGGCGACTTCACCGTCGGAGTGGCGGCCTTCCCCGAACGCCATCCGCGCTCGGCCGACTGGGAGAGCGACATCCGCCACTTCGTGGCCAAGTGCCGGGCGGGCGCCGACTACGCCATCACCCAGATGTTCTTCCATGTGGAGGACTATCTCCGGCTCCGTGACCGGCTCGGGGCCGCCGGATGCGCGACGCCGATCATCCCGGAGATCATGCCGGCCACCGATGTACGGCAGATCCGCCGGTTCGCGGAACTCAGCGACGCCCGCTTCCCCGACGATCTCGCCGCACGGCTCGAAGCCGCCCGCGACCAGCCCGGCGAGGGCCACCGGATCGGTGTCGAGTACGCGACGGCCATGGCCGAGCGGCTGCTCGCGGAAGGCGCCCCCGGTCTGCACTACATCACCCTGAACCGCTCCACGGCCACGATGGAGATCCACCAGAATCTGGGCCTCGGCACGGGGGCGCGGAACGCTCCCGTACCCGTCGCGGTACCCGCCGCGTAGGGCCTGTCCGGCCGGACAGGACCCGGGACTGCGGACCCGGGCCGCTGGAGCCCCGGTCGAGGATGGCTCCAGCGGGTCTGGCGGGCCGCCACCCGCCCTGCCATGATCTTCGGGCCGGTCAACTCCGGCTTGGACGCAGAGATATGAACCTGAGCTTCGTGGCTATGTACCGTCTCACCGCACTGGACTTGACTGGTCTCATGACGCAGATCATGAGAATTGCCCAGGGAACCGGACCAAAGGCCGCGTGGACACTCTGAGATCAGCGGACAGACCCATCGCCGTGTCACATGTCGGCGGCGGCGTCGAGGACGACACCGTGGCGGCCGCCGGATCACCTCGCATCGGACGGCTTCGACCACCAGACAAGGACATCCCATGAGCTACAACGCGCCCGGTACCCCCAACCCCTACGCCGCCTACCCGCCGCAGGCCCCCGCCCCGGCGCCCGCGCCCCAGAGCAAGGCGGTCGGGCCCCTGCTGATGATCGCCACCATCATGATGGGGCTCATGGCGGGTCTCTTCTTCGCGTACGACATCTCCGTCATGCCCGGTCTGGCCAAGACGGACGACCGTACGTATGTCGACGCGATGCAGAACTTCAACGCGCTGATCGACGGCAACGGCCTGTTCGGCATGGCCTTCATCGGGGCCCTGCTGGCCGCCGCCGTCGCCGCGTTCCTGGAGTTCCGCCGGGGCCGGCGGGGAACCGCGTTGTGGATCGGGGCCGCGGCCGCGCTCTATCTGGTGGCCCTGATGATCACGTTCAGCGTCAACATCCCGCTCAACAACGAGCTGGCCGCGGCCGGTGACCCGGCCAAGATCACGGACTTCTCGATCGTGGACAAGTTCAAGGGCACCTGGGAGACGAGCAATATCGTCCGGACCCTGGTGTGCACGGCGGCGCTGGGCTTCCTCGCCCGTGCGCTGGTGCTGCACGGCCGGAGCAGCGGCTCCGCCGCCGGTGTTCCCGCGATGCGCCCCTACGGCGTCTGAACGGTCTTCTCCCGGCGTCCGAACGCCGCGCCGGGCGAGTGAAGGCGTGTGAAGGAGGGGGCGACGGGCCCGGAGCCCGTCGC
>NZ_JBSGVS010000113.1:0-15121 GCF_053608565.1 Streptomyces sp. NPDC055025 | reverse complement strand
GCGCCGTCCCGCGCGGAGCCGGCGTTCGGGTTGGCCGTAGTGGTCCCGGACAGGGCACCGGCCTGGATGACCAGTGCCGCCGGGGCCCGTTCACAGAGACCGAGACAGGGACTCGGCTGCCAGACGACCCCGCCCGCGGCGGAGCCGGCCGCGCCGAGGCGATCCTCCAGCGCCGCGCAGAGCGCCGTGGAGCCATGGGCCGCGCAGGCCACGTCCGTACAGACGTGCAGCACCTTCGCGGGGCGCGGCTTGACCGCGAACATCGCGTAGAAGGTGGCGACGCCGTACGCCTCCGCCGGCGGCACGGTGAGCCGTCGGCAGAGATAGTCCAGCGCGCCCTCGCTGATCCAGCCGACGCGGTCGTTGACCGCGTGCAGCCCCGGCAGCAGCAGGTCCCGCCGTTCGCGCGCCTCGCGGCCGCCCCGTGCCCAGCGCAGATCCGTGTCCGTACGGTCGTCCGCGCCTTCCCAGGCCGAGGCCGGAGGGCCGAGCAGCGCGTCGACCGCCGCCCGTTCCTCATCGGTCGGTTTGCTGTCACCGAAGTGCAGATCCACTGATGCTCAGCTCCTCACGCGGGCAGGGACGCGGTCGTCACGGACAGCTTCTCGATCCGGATCGCCGAGGCCTTGAACTCGGCGGTGCCCGCGATCGGGCAGTTGGCCTCGATGGTGAGCTGGTTGGTGTCCACCTCGTCCGGGAAGTGCATCGTCATGAAGGCCAGTCCCGGCCGCAGCCCGGGGTCGATCCAGACCGGTGCCTGCACCGCGCCGCGCCGCGAGCTGATCCGTACCTCCTCGCCGACCGACACCCCGTACCGCTCGGCGTCCTCCGGGCACAGCTCCACATACTCGCCGCGCCGCAGCGGGGAGGCGAAACTCCCGCTCTGCACCCCGGTGTTGTACGAGTCGAGCCGGCGGCCCGTGGTGAGCCTGATCGGGAACTGATCATCCGTCAGATCGACCGGGGGGTCGTGCTTGACGATGCCGAACGGTGCGAGCCTGCCACGGTCGGCGGGGTCCGCCTCCCACAGCCGGCCGTGCAGATAGGTGGGTTCGAGCCGCTCCGTGTCGGGGCAGGGCCACTGGATTCCCTGGTGCTCCTCCAGCCGCTCGTAGGTCATCCCGTAGTGGTCGGGGGAGACCGAACGCAGCTCGTTCCAGACCGACTCCGCGTCCGCGTACTTCCAGGGGTGGCCGAGCCGCCCCGCCAGATCGCAGATGATGTCGATGTCCTCCCGCGCCTCGCCCGGCGGCTGGACCGCCTTGCGTACGCGCTGCACACGGCGCTCGCTGTTGGTGCTGGTGCCGTCCGTCTCGGCCCAGGCGGCGGTGGCGGGCAGCACCACATCGGCGAGTTCGGCGGTCTTGGTGAGGAAGATGTCCTGCACCACCAGACAGTCGAGCCGCCGCATGCGCTCGACCGCCTGCTCGCTGTCCGCCTCGGACTGCGCGGGGTTCTCGCCGATGCAGTAGACGGCCTTGAGGTCACCCGTCTCCATCGCCTCGAACATCTCCGTCAGCGTCATCCCGTACCGGGGCTGGATGACGGTGTCCCACGCGGTCTCGAACTTCTGCCGCACCAGCGGCTCCAGGATGTCCTGGAAGCCCGGCAGCCGGTTGGGGATGGCCCCCATGTCGCCGCCGCCCTGCACGTTGTTCTGGCCGCGCAGCGGCTGCACACCGGAGCCGTACCGCCCGACATGCCCGGTGAGCAGCGAGAGATTGATCAGCGCCCGGACATTGTCGGTGCCGTTGTGATGTTCGGTGATGCCCAGCGTCCAGCAGAGCTGTGCCCGTTCGGCACGGGCATAGGCGTGGGCCAGATCGCGGATGGCCTCGGCCGGTACCCCCGTCACCTTCTCGGCCGCGGTGAGGGTCCAGGGCTCGACCTCGGCGGCGTACTCCTCGAAACCGGTGGTCGCGCGCTCGATGAAGGACGCGTTGTGCAGTCCCGCGTGGATGATCTCGCGGCCGACCGCGTGCGCCAGCGGAATGTCCGTACCGACATTGAGTCCGAGCCAGCTCTCGGCCCATTCCGCGGTGGAGGTACGGCGGGGGTCGACGGCATACATTCGCGCGCCGTTCCTGATACCCCGCAGCACATGCTGGAAGAAGATGGGATGCGCGAAACGCGCGTTGGAGCCCCACATCACGATCAGATCGGTGTGGTCGACCTCGCCGTACGAAGAGGTGCCGCCACCGGATCCGAAGACCGCGGAGAGACCGGCCACGCTGGGCGCGTGGCACGTCCGGTTGCAGGAGTCCACGTTGTTGGTCCCCATGACCACGCGCGCGAACTTCTGCGCCACATAGTTCATTTCGTTGGTGGCGCGTGCGCAGGAGAACATCCCGAACGCTCCGCGCGCGGCGCCCAGGCCCGCAGCGGCCCGGTCCAGTGCCTCGTCCCAGCTCGCTCTGCGGAGAGGGCCGCCCTTTTCGTCCCGGACCATGGGGAAGGTGATTCGGGCATAGGTCTTCGGTGTTCGCTCTCGCTTCTTCACGCCGCGCTCTCCTCATGAGTGAGGGCCAACTGGCCGCGCCCATTGCATACAGTATTCAGTAGGCGGGTACGCGTGGGAACCCTCTGTAAGGGAATTGACGCGTACCCGCCTATCGCGAGTGGGGATCAGGTAGTGCGGGATGGAGCGGGGAGGATCAGGCGGCCACGCCGCGGGCCAGCAGATCCGAGATCGCTTCCACCGTGCGGAGCGTCGGCACCGGCACACCGGTGATGTCCGCGAGCTCCACCACGGCGGAGAGCAGGACGTCCAGCTCCAGCGGTTTGCCCTTCTCCAGGTCCTGGAGTGTGGACGTCCGGTGGTCACCGACCCGTTCGGCGCCTGCCAGCCGCTTCTCGATGGAGATGTCGGGACGGCAGCCGAGCGCCTCCGCGACCGACAGGGTCTCGGACATCATGAGCTCGATCACCTGACGGGTACTGCCGTGCAGGCACATCTCCCGCATGGTCGCCCGGGTGAGGGCGCTGATCGGGTTGAAGGAGATGTTGCCGAGGAGCTTGATCCAGATGTCATCGCGCAACTCGGGCTCGACCGGGCATTTGAGACCGCCCGTCCACATGGCTTCGCTGAATTCCAGACACCTTCCGGACACCGTGCGGTCCGGCTCGCCGATGGAGAAACGGGTTCCTTCGAGATGCCGGACGATGCCCGGTCCCTCCAGTTCCGTCGCGGCGTAGACCACACATCCGATGGCGCGTTCGGGCGGCAGCACGGAGCTGACCGAACCGAGCGGATCCACGCTTTCGACGCGCCGGCCGTCGTACGGGCCGCCATGTCCGTGGAAATACCACCAGGGGATGCCGTTCTGGGCGGCGATCACCGCGGTGTTCTCCTTGAACAGCGGTGTCACCAGCGGCCCGCACGCCGCGTAGGAATTCGCTTTGAGACCGAGGAACACGTAGTCGACCGGTCCGATGTCCTCGGGCCGGTCGGTGGCGTGCACCCGTGCGGTGAAATCACCGCGCGGGCTGAGCACCCGTACTCCGTGCTCTCTCATGGCCGCGAGATGCGGCCCACGGGCGATGAGATGAACGTCGGCACCCGCCCGGTCGAGGGCGGCTCCGACATAGGCGCCGATCGCTCCGGCGCCGACGACTGCGACTTTCATGTGGGGCTCTCCGTTCGGTTTGAGGGAGACCGAGGGAAGGGTCACACTCTGGTGCTCGCACCCTGAGGCGCGATATATTGTCTACAGTATGGAGATCTGGCCGACAAGGCTCCCGTTCGGTATGCAGTCGGCAAACTCGGCCGTGGATCTTGCCCGGACCTTCCCAACCTGGGCGGTCCGTTTCTAGAGTGCGCGGATGACCCCACCAATCGCACCCGTCGGCTGGAGCCGCTGGCTGGTGCCCCCCGCCGCTCTGTCGGTGCATCTGTCGATCGGCCAGGCCTATGCCTGGAGCGTGTTCAAACCCTCACTTGAATCCGCGCTCGGTCTCTCCGGCACCGCGAGTGCTCTTCCTTTCCAGCTCGGCATCGTGATGCTCGGCCTCTCGGCCGCCTTCGGCGGCACACTCGTCGAGCGCAACGGACCGCGCTGGGCGATGACGGTCGCCCTCTGCTGCTTCTCCTCCGGCTTTCTGCTCGCCGCGCTCGGCGCGGCCACCGAGCAGTACTGGCTGATCGTCTTCGGCTACGGCTTCGTCGGCGGCATCGGGCTCGGCATCGGCTACATATCCCCGGTCTCCACGCTCATCAAGTGGTTCCCCGACCGGCCCGGCATGGCCACGGGCATCGCCATCATGGGCTTCGGCGGCGGCGCGCTCATCGCCTCGCCGTGGTCCGCGCAGATGCTGGAGTCCTTCGGTTCGGATTCCCAGGGCATCGCGCTCGCCTTCCTGGTGCACGGCCTCGTGTACGCGGTGTTCATGTCGCTCGGCGTGCTGCTGGTCCGGGTGCCCCGCGCGGACGGGCGGCCGCGCAAGGCCCCCGACGCGGCGCGGCCCGCCGGCGCGCTGATCTCCACCGCCCAGGTGTCGGCGCGCTCCGCCGTACGCACCCCGCAGTTCTGGTGTCTGTGGGTCGTGCTGTGCATGAACGTCACCGCGGGTATCGGGATCCTGGAGAAGGCCGCCCCGATGATCACCGACTTCTTCGCGCGGACGGACACGCCGGTGTCGGTCTCCGCCGCGGCCGGATTCGTCGCGCTGCTCTCCGCCGCCAACATGGCGGGGCGCATAGGCTGGTCGTCGACCTCGGACCTGATCGGCCGCAAGAACGTCTACCGCGTCTATCTCGGCGTCGGCGCCGTGATGTATCTGCTGATCGCCCGGTTCGGCGACTCCTCCAAGCCGCTGTTCGTGATCTGCGCGCTGGTCATCCTCTCCTTCTACGGAGGAGGCTTCGCCACCATCCCCGCCTATCTCAAGGACCTCTTCGGCACCTATCAGGTCGGCGCCATCCACGGCCGGCTGCTCACCGCCTGGTCCACCGCGGGCGTGCTCGGCCCGCTCATCGTCAACCGGGTCGCGGACAGCCAGGAGGCGGCGGGCAGGAGCGGTTCGAGCCTCTACGGACTCTCGTTCACCATCATGATCGGCCTGCTGGTCGTCGGCTTCGTCGCCAACGAGCTGGTCAGGCCCGTGCACCCCCGCCACCATGTCCCCGCCCCGAAGGAGGCAGCAGATGACCGGCTCACCGTCGAACAGCAGCGCAGCGCCTGAGAGCGGGCCGTCCGTGCCGCCGGGCCGTACCGGTCTGATCGTCTTCGCCTGGCTTTGGGTGGGCCTCCCTCTCGCGTACGGTGTGTACGAGCTGGTCCTCAAGGCCAAGCAGCTCTTCACCGGATGATCGGGAGTCTCCAACCGGCGGCGGCGAATCCTGTTGGATCACCCGTCCCCTTACCGGTGAGTCGCTGAGGAGACTGGAAATCTCCTGACGTCGACTGCAGAGGGGGTCCCGGGCATGACCGGCACTCGTATCGCCGCGCTCGGGCACTACCAGCCCGCCAAGGTGCTCACCAACCACGATCTGGCGGCACTGGTCGACACCAGTGATGAATGGATCAGCAGCCGGGTCGGTATCCGGACCCGCCATGTGGCGGGTCCGGACGAGCCGGTGGACGAGCTGGCCGCGCACGCGGGCGCCAAGGCGCTCGCCGCGGCCGGTCTCACCCCGGCGGACGTCGATCTCGTACTGGTCGCCACCTCCACCGCGACCGACCGCTCGCCGAACACCGCGGCCCGGGTCGCCGCCCGGCTCTCCATGGGCTCGCCCGCGGTGATGGACCTCAATGTCGTGTGCGCGGGTTTCACCCATGCCCTCGCCACGGCCGACCACGCCGTACGGGCGGGCTCCGCGGCCCGGGTGCTGGTGATCGGCGCCGACAAGATGACTGCCGTCACGGACTGGACGGATCGTTCCACCTGTGTGCTGGTGGGGGACGGCGCGGGCGCGGCGGTGGTCGTGGCGACCGGTCCGGCCGAGGAGCCGGGGATCGGTCCGGTGCTCTGGGGCTCGGTGCCGGAGATGGGGCACGCCGTACGGATCGAGGGCACCCCGCCGCGGTTCGCCCAGGAGGGCCAGTCGGTCTACCGCTGGGCCACCACCCGGCTGCCGCCCATCGCGCGCGAGGTCTGCGCGCGGGCGGGGGTCACCCCCGAGGAACTGGCCGCGGTCGTGCTCCATCAGGCCAATCTTCGGATCATCGAGCCGGTCGCCCAGAAGATCGGCGCGATCAACGCCGTGATCGCCCGTGATGTCGTGGAATCGGGCAATACGTCCGCCGCCTCGATCCCCATGGCCCTGTCCAAACTCGTGGACCGCGGAGAGGTCGAATCCGGTGCTCCGGTGCTGCTCTTCGGCTTCGGGGGCAATCTCTCCTATGCGGGCCAGGTCATCCGGTGCCCATAAGCCTGGCCGTTCTCGGTAGACTGTAGACGATAGCCAATGTCTTGAAGTGAGTCGCTGCCGTCATTGACACCGCCGGCCATGAGGGGGACCCGCGATGTTGTCCGCGAAATTGGCACAGGGAGCCGTACCCAAGCTCGAACGGCCCGGTCCGCTGCGTGAGCGCGTGTACGAGGCCCTGCTCGAACTGATCACGACGAGGGCGCTCCGGCCCGGCCAGCATCTCGTCGAGAGTGAACTCGCGGGCCATCTCGGAGTCTCCAGGCAGCCGGTGCGCGAGGCGCTCCAGCGGTTGAACACGGAGGGCTGGGTCGATCTGCGCCCGGCCCAGGGCGCCTTCGTCCATGAGCCGACCGAGGAGGAGGCGGACCAGCTGCTCTCGGTCCGCACCCTCCTGGAGGCGGAGGCCGCCCGGCTGGCCGCGGCCAACTCCGGCTCGGCGGGGATCGCCGCACTGGAGGCACTCTGTGACCGGGGCGAGCAGTCCGTGGCGGACGACGACGTCGATCTGACGGTCGCCACCAACGCGGCCTTCCACGCGAAGGTCATGGAGCTGGCGGGCAATGTCGTACTGGCCGAACTGGCCGCGCAGGTGGACCGCAGGGTCCGGTGGTACTACACCCCGGTCGCCAGACAGCGCGGCAAGCAGTCCTGGATCGAGCACCGGGAGCTGATCGAGGCGATCTCGGCGCGTGACGAGCGGCGCGCGGTCGAGGTCATGAAGGGTCATACGGAGCACACCCGTAACACCTATCACCACCGTACGCAGGGCTGATCCGCCGATAACAGCCTGATCCGGACGAATCGCACATAAGGCCCCACGGGGCCTCAAAAGTCATGCCAGAAAACAGCTTTGTCCTCGGTGTGGAGAAAGTTGGGACTGATTCCCGCGCAACTTCTTCCCACTGAGGGCAAGCGCTGCTACGTTCCCTCGAAAGCCCGACAAACATGGCCGAGAAGGCGGGGAGGGGCGCGTGAGACGCATGACGGCACGACCCGCGAACGCCCATCAGGCGCGACTGCTCAGACTGCTGCGCGACGGTGGGCCCAACTCCCGTGCGCAGCTCGGTGACCAGGTCGACCTGTCGCGCTCCAAGCTCGCCGTCGAGGTGGACCGGCTGCTGGAGACGGGCCTGGTCGTCGCCGACGGACTCGCCGCCTCACGCGGCGGCCGGCGCTCCCACAACATCCGGCTGGCGCCCGCCCTGCGCTTCCTCGGCGTCGACATAGGCGCCACCTCCATCGATGTGGCCGTGACCAACGCGGAGCTGGAGGTGCTCGGGCATCTCAACCACCCCATGGATGTCCGCGAGGGGCCCGTCGCCGTCTTCGAGCAGGTGCTCGCCATGGCCGCCAAGCTCAAGGTCACCGGACTTGCCGAGGAGTTCGACGGGGCGGGGATCGGGGTCCCCGGCCCGGTCCGCTTCCCCGAGGGTGTCCCGGTCGCGCCGCCGATCATGCCCGGCTGGGACGGCTTCCCCGTGCGGGAGGCCCTCAGCCAGGAGCTCGGTTGCCCGGTCATGGTCGACAACGATGTGAATCTGATGGCGATGGGGGAGCAGCACGCGGGCGTCGCCCGCTCCGCGGGAGACTTCCTCTGTATCAAGATCGGCACCGGTATCGGCTGCGGGATCGTCGTCGGCGGCGAGGTCTACCGCGGTACGACCGGCAGCGCCGGTGACATCGGCCATATCCAGGTCGTGGCGGACGGCCGCGCCTGCGCCTGCGGCAACAAGGGCTGTCTGGAGGCCTACTTCAGCGGCGCCGCGCTCGCCCGTGACGCGGAGGACGCGGCGCGTACCGGACGCTCGCCCGAACTGGCGGCGCGGCTGGAGGCGTCGGGCCGGCTCACCGCGGTGGATGTCGCGGCGGCCGCCGCCGCGGGTGATCCCACCGCGCTGGATCTGATACGCGAGGGCGGTAACCGCGTCGGCCAGGTCATCGCCGGCCTTGTCAGCTTCTTCAACCCCGCCCTGGTGGTGATCGGCGGCGGTGTGACCGGCCTCGGTCACACCCTGCTGGCCAGCGTCCGCACCCAGGTCTACCGGCAGTCACTGCCCCTGGCCACCGGCAATCTCCCCATCGTCCTGGGGGAGTTGGGCCCGACCGCCGGAGTCACCGGCGCGGCCCGGCTCATCAGCGACCACCTGTTCTCGCCGGCCTGAGGGCCGGCGGCACGCACCACCGGACACCACGCACCACCCGTACGAGCCGCACCACCAGTACCACCAGCACTGCCAGCACACCGAGCGCCACCCCCGTAAGAGCCGCACCACCGAGCACCACCCGCACCACCCGCGCCATCGAGCACCACCCGCGCCACCGTAAGAGCCGTACCACCCGCACCACTTGACCCATCCGCACCACCGGTACCACTGGCACGACCCGTACCCGATGTCGCCGCGTTCCCGTGTTCCACGGGCCTCGGCACCCGCACGAGCCGCACACCACTGTCACAGCGTCAGCACGAGCCGCAGCACACGCACCGTACGACCGGCGTCGCCGTACCCGTACGACCCCACACAGCTCCGCCGCACCTGGTTCCGCCCTGCCCTTGTTCCGCTATGCCTCTGTTCAGCCCTGCCCGCGGGGCGGGCCGCATCCGCCGAGGGGATTACGCCATGGCACCAGCACCACCCGAGAGCCCTCTGCTCACCATGTCCGGTATCACCAAGATCTTTCCTGGCGTCCGCGCGCTCGACGGTGTGGACCTGGAGGTCCAGGCGGGCGAGGTCCACTGTCTGCTGGGCCAGAACGGCGCCGGCAAGTCCACCCTCATCAAGGTGCTCGCCGGGGCCCATCAGCCCGACGGCGGAGTGATCACCTGGCAGGGTGAGGAGGTCACGCTCAAGTCGCCCGTCGCCGCCATGCGGCTCGGGATCGCCACCATCTACCAGGAACTCGACCTGGTGGAGGGCCTGTCGGTCGCCGAGAACATCTTCCTCGGCCATGAGCCGACCACCGCCGGCTTCGTGGTCAAGGGCGGGGAGGCCAGGAGCGCGGCGACGGCGCTGCTCAAGCGGCTCGGCCACCCCGAGATCCAGGCGCACCGGCCGGTCGGCTCCCTCTCCGCCGCCCAGCAGCAGATCGTCTCCATGGCACGGGCCCTCTCCCACGAGGTACGGCTCATCGTGATGGACGAGCCGTCGGCCGCCCTCGACCCCGACGAGGTCGACAATCTCTTCCGGGTCGTCGCCACACTGACCGCCGACAATGTCGCCGTCATCTACATCTCCCACCGGCTGGAGGAGATCCGGCGCATCGGAGACCGGGTCACGGTCATCAAGGACGGCCGTACCGTGGCCGTCGCCCTGCCGGCCAAGGAGACCCCGACCCGTGAGGTCGTCGCCCTGATGACCGGCCGCGACGTCGAGTACGTCTTCCCCGAGCGGCCCGCGCCGTCCGCACCGGGAGCCGCCTCGGCCGAACCCGTACTGCGTGTCGAAGGACTCGCCAGGGACGGGGAGTTCGAGCCGGTCGACCTCGAACTGCGGCCCGGCGAGATCGTCGGACTCGCGGGACTCGTCGGCTCGGGGCGCTCCGAGATCCTGGAGACCATCTACGGGGCACGCAAGCCCAGCGCGGGCCGTGTCCTGGTCGACGGCAAGCCGCTGCGGCCCGGCAGCGTACCCGCCGCCGTCCGCGCGGGACTTGGGCTGGCGCCCGAGGAACGCAAGGCCCAGGGCCTGCTGATGCTGGAATCGGTGACCCGCAATGTGTCGGTGTCCTCGCTCTCCCGGTTCGCGCGGATCGGCTGGGTCGACCGCTCGGCGGAACGGACCGAGGCCAGGGCGGCCACCAGGGAGCTCTCCCTGCGCCCCGACAACCCCGACACCCCGATCCGTACCCTCTCCGGCGGCAATCAGCAGAAGGCGGTCCTCGCCCGCTGGCTGCTGCGCGGCTGCCGGGTCCTGCTGCTCGACGAACCCACGCGCGGTGTCGATGTCGGCGCCCGCGCCGAGTTGTACGCCGTGATCCGCCGGCTGGCCGACGAAGGCCTCGCCGTGCTGCTCGTCTCCAGCGAGGTACCCGAAGTACTGGGCCTCGCCGACCGGGTGCTGGTGCTCCGTGAGGGGCGGATCGTCCATCGGGCGCCCGCCCAGGAGCTCGACGAGCACCGTGTACTCGACCTTGTGATGGAAGGGAGCCCGACGCCATGAAACAGCCTGCCTCCGAGGCACGGCAGGGCGGGCCCGACGCCGTGGCCACGCCCGAGCCGACCACGCCCGCCTCAGCCACGTCCCGGGCCAAGCCGCCGGAGGGGAAGGGCGGTGGGCGTTCCCTCGGGTTCCGCCTCGACGTCCGCAACCTCTCTCTGCTCGGGGTGCTCGCCGCACTGATCATCGTCGGCGGTATCACCAAGCCCGATCAGTTCCTGGACACCAACAACCTTCAGCTCATCCTCACCCAGGCCTCGGTCATCGGTGTGGTCACGGTCGGTATGACCTTTGTGATCACCAGCGGTGGTATCGATCTGTCGGTGGGCGCGATCGTGGCGCTGGCCTCCGTGTGGGCGACCACACTGGCCACCCAGGAGTTCGGTTTCGCCGGCATCCTCTTCACCGCCATGGTCGTCGGTCTCGCCTGCGGACTGGTCAACGGGATGCTGATCGCGTACGGCGGGATGGTGCCGTTCATCGCGACCCTCGCGATGCTGGCCTCCGCCCGCGGTCTCGCCCTCCTGATCACCGAGGGCAAGACCCAGATCGTCACCGTCGACTCGGTGCTCGACCTCGGTATCCCCGACTCGTACATCCTCGGGATACCGCCGCTCGTGCTGGTCTTCGGAGCGGTCACCGTCATCGGCTGGCTGCTGCTCAACCGTACGACCTTCGGCCGGCGCACCGTCGCCGTCGGCGGCAACGCCGAGGCCGCCAGGCTCGCCGGTATCGATGTGCGGCGCCAGCGGCTCTATCTCTATCTGCTCTCCGGGCTCTGCTGCGGTATCGCGGCCTTCCTGCTGATCATCCTGGCGGGCTCGGGACAGAACACCAACGGAAACCTGTACGAGCTGGACGCCATCGCCGCGGCGATCATCGGCGGCACCCTGCTCAGCGGCGGCCGGGGCACCATCGTCGGTTCCGTCCTGGGTGTTCTGGTCTTCACCACGATCACCAACATCTTCGCGCTCAACAATCTCCAGAGCGATGTCCAGCAGATCGCGAAGGGCGCCATCATCGTCGCCGCCGTACTGGTCCAGCGCCGCACCGCGCGCAACGGCGAGGCCTGACCTCCGACCTCGCACCCGCCACCCCTGTACCGCCCTACCTTGAAGGGTTGAACCGCCATGCCAGAAACCAGCCGCAGAGGACTGCTCTTCGGCACCGCCGCCATCTCCGCGGGTGCCTTCCTCACCGCCTGTACCAGCAATGAGCCGGACAAGAAGGAGCCCGCGGCGAACAGCCAGCCGGCCGCCGCCGACGACAAGCCGGGCACGCCCGTCACCATCGGTTTCGCCGGACCCCAGGCCGACCACGGCTGGCTCAACGCGATCAACGAGAACGCCAAGTCGCGTGCGGAGAGGTACTCGGAGGTGACGCTGGACATCACCGAGGGCTCCAACGACACCGCCGCCCAGATCGGCCAGGTCGAGACGCTGATCAATAAGAAGGTCGACGTCCTGGTGATCCTGCCGGCCGACGGCAAGGCGCTCACCCAGGTCGGGCTGAAGGCCATGCGCGCCGGTATCCCGGTCATCAACCTGGACCGGATCTTCGCCGACCCGCAGGCGTACCGCTGCTGGGTGGGCGGTGACAACTACGGCATGGGCGTCAGCGCCGGCAACTACATCGGCGAGAAGCTCAAGGACAAGCCGAACGCCAAGGTCATCGAGCTGGCGGGGATCGACAACCTGGAGCTGACCCAGCAGCGCAGCCAGGGCTTCGACGACGCCCTCAAGAACTTCCCGAACATCAAGAAGGTCGCCCGCCAGGCGGCCGACTTCACCGTCGAGTCGGGCCAGGCCAAGATGGCCCAGCTCCTCCAGGCGCAGCCCAGCTTCGACGCGCTGTGGAACCACGACGACGACCAGGGCGTGGGCGCGCTGCGCGCCATCCAGCAGGCGGGCCGCGACGGCTTCCTGATGGTCGGCGGCGCCGGTGCCAAGGCCGCGATGGACGCGATCAAGGCCGACAACAGCGTGCTCAAGGCCACCGTTCTCTACCCGCCGACCATGGCCGCCTCCGCCATCGACCTGGCCCGTGCGCTGGGCCAGGCCAAGGGCGTCAGCGGTCTGGCCGAGCTGGAGATCCCGGCCTCGCTGACCTGCTACTCGGCCGTCGTCGACAAGGAGAACGTCGACCAGTACCTGCCTACGGGCTTCAGCTGACCGGCCTGTTACCGGCCGCCCCCACCAGCGACAGACGAGGAGTACTCCGTATGACCACCCCCAGGGAAGCGTCGGAGAAAGAGGCCGGTGCGCCACCGACACTCGGTATCGGCATGGTCGGATACGCGTTCATGGGCGCCGCCCACTCACAGGGGTGGCGTACCGCGGGACATGTCTTCGATCTGCCGGTGCGCCCGGTGCTCGCCGCGATCTGCGGCCGTGACGAGGACGCGGTACGGGCCGCCGCGGCGAAACACGGCTGGGCCGCCGCCGAGACCGACTGGCGCCGGCTCATCGAGCGCGACGACGTGCAGGTGGTCGACGTCTGCACACCCGGGGACAGCCATGCGGAGATCGCCATCGCCGCACTGGAGGCGGGCAAGCACGTGCTGTGCGAGAAGCCCCTCGCCAACTCGGTGGCCGAGGCCGAGGCCATGGTCAGGGCCGCGGAGGCGGCGAGGGCACGCGGTCAGCTCGCCATGGTGGGCTTCAACTACCGCCGGGTGCCCGCCGTCGCGTACGCCAGGAAGCTGATCGAGGAGGGCCGGCTCGGCACCCTGCGCCATGTCCGGGTCACCTATCTCCAGGACTGGCTGGTGGATCCGGCGTTCCCGCTGACCTGGCGGCTCAACCGTGAGCAGGCGGGGTCCGGCGCGCTCGGCGATCTGGGAGCGCACATCATCGACCTCGCGCAGTTCCTGACGGGGGAACCGCTGGTCGGGGTGTCCGCGCTCGCGGAGACCTTCGTCAAGGAACGACCGCTGGTCAGCGGGGTGTCGGCGGGGCTCTCCGCGACCGGCGGCGGCGAGGTCGGCCCGGTGACCGTGGACGACGCCGCGGTCTTCACGGGCCGGCTGGCCTCCGGCGCGCTGGCCTCCTTCGAGGCCAGCCGGATGGCGGCGGGACGCAAGAACGCGCTGCATCTGGAGATCAACGGCGAGCGCGGCTCGCTCGCCTTCGATCTGGAGCGGCTCAACGAGCTGTCGTTCCACGACCACACCGAGCCCGCGCCCTCCTCCGGCTTCCGCCGGATCCTGGTCACGGAGCCGGAGCATCCCTATCTGGACGCGTGGTGGCCGCCGGGTCACGCGCTCGGCTACGAGCACACCTTTGTCCACCAGGCCCGCGATCTGGTCGAGGCGGTCGCCGCCGGAACCGATCCGGTGCCGTCCTTCGCGGACGGACTCCAGGTGCAGCGGGTGCTCGCGGCGGTCGAGGACAGCGCGGCGAAGAACGCGGTGTACACGCCGGTTCCGCAGCCGTAGGAACCGGCCGCGCGACCGCGCGGCGGACAGAGAAGACGTAGCAAGTACCAAGCGAAGGCACAGCACCTAGAGAAGGAGGTCCGAATGCCACGCCCGTTCACGCTGTTCACCGGCCAGTGGGCCGATCTGCCCCTGGAGGAGGTGTGCAGGCACGCCCGCGACTTCGGTTACGACGGTCTGGAACTCGCCTGCTGGGGAGACCACTTCGAGGTCGACAAGGCGCTCTCCGACCCCGGGTATCTGGACAGCCGCCATCAGCTCCTCGACAAGTACGGGCTGAAGTGCTGGGCGATCTCCAACCATCTCGTCGGCCAGGCCGTCTGCGACAACCCCATCGACGAGCGTCACCAGGGCATCCTGCCGTCCCGTATCTGGGGCGACGGCGAGCCCGAGGGGGTCAGGCAGCGCGCCGCCGCCGAGATCAAGGACACCGCCAGGGCCGCGGCGGCGTTCGGGGTCGACACGGTCATCGGCTTCACCGGCTCCTCGATCTGGCACCTCGTCGCGATGTTCCCGCCCGTACCGCCCGGCATGATCGAGCGGGGGTACGAGGACTTCGCGGAGCGGTGGAACCCGATCCTCGACGTCTTCGACGCCGAGGGCGTGCGGTTCGCCCATGAGGTCCATCCGAGCGAGATCGCGTACGACTACTGGACCACCAAGCGCGCGCTGGAAGCGGTCGGCAACCGGCCGGCGTTCGGGCTCAACTTCGACCCGAGCCACTTCGTCTGGCAGGACCTGGACCCGGTCAATTTCCTCTACGACTTCCGGGACCGGATCTACCACGTCGACTGCAAGGAGGCGCGCAAGCGCCTCGACGGCCGCAACGGCCGGCTCGGCTCGCATCTGCCCTGGGGCGACCCGCGGCGCGGCTGGGACTTCGTCTCGGCCGGCCACGGTGATGTCCCCTGGGAGGACGTCTTCCGGATGCTGCGGTCGATCGGCTACGAGGGCCCGATCTCGGTCGAGTGGGAGGACGCAGGCATGGACCGGCTGGCCGGCGCGCCCGAGGCCCTGAGGGATCTGAAGCGCTTCGACTTCGACGCGCCGACGGCCTCCTTCGACGCGGCCTTCGGAGGCGGCGAGTAGATCGGTGGCCGAACCGGTCCACCGGGTCCGCCCGGTGGCCGGTTCGCCCTCGCCCGCCGGGCGGGCCCACCC
>NZ_JBSGVS010000112.1:0-15669 GCF_053608565.1 Streptomyces sp. NPDC055025 | reverse complement strand
GCGTCACGCCGTGACGCAGCCCGTGACGCAGCGGTGACGCACCCCCACACCGCTGCGTCACACAAAACCCCAGGTCAAAGCCCCGCATGACGCACGTGACGCTGTGACGCAGAAATCCACACCTCGGACAGACTCCGGCGGATTCCAGGTCCCCGCCGCCCCTCCCAGGCACCCGAAGGAGACCCCATGGGCGCCCTCAAAGCCTTGGACACACTCCGGGCCGGACTCCCGGACCGCTACCTCACCCCCGACGACATCGCCACGATGTTCAGCGTCCCACTGGAAACCGTCTACCAGTGGCGCAAGAAGCGGACCGGCCCACCCGGATTTCGTGTGGGCAAGTACATCCGCTACGACCCCGCCGCCGTGCGCGCCTGGGCACAGGAACGCATGGCCGAGGACATCGCCGCCTGACAGACCAGCACACCCCGCACCACCCAGGGAGGGTCACACCGTGGCCCTCCCTTTCGTTCACCCCGAAAGGACCAACCACCCGCATGGCAGGCCACATCCAAGACCGCTGGTACAAGACCGAAACCGACGCGACCGGTAAGACCACCCGTGTCAAATCTGACCGTCACGGCACCGGCATGCGCTACCGCGCCCGCTACGTGGCTCCGGACGGAAGCGAGCGCAGCCGTTCGTTCCCTGACAAGCAGAAGCGCTTGGCCGAGTCGTGGTTGACACAAATCGCGGCCGACATGACGCGCGGCCAGTACGTAGATCCCTCGGCGGGGAAGGTGACGTTCCAGCAGTTCGCTGCGGGGTGGCTGGCGTCTGCCACGACGGACGTGTCCACCATTACGGCCATGGAACTGCGGTTCCGGCTCCATGTTTTCCCGCACATTGGGTCGCGCTCGCTGAGTGCGTTCCAGGCGGGTCACATCCGGGCTTGGGCGCGGGCGTTGAAGGACTCCGGCATGGCCGCGTCGTATCAGCGGGTCATCTTCGCCAACGTGTCCGCGGCGTTCGGTGCGGCCGTGGACGACGGCATCATCGTACGGAATCCCTGCCGCGCTGGTTCTGTCCGTGCGCCCAAGCTGGATGTGCGGAAGCTCAAGCCGTGGACTCGTGAGCGGGTCCTCAATGTACGGGCTGCGCTGCCAGAGGAGTACCAGGCACTCGTTGATCCGGGTGCTGGCTGCGGCTTGCGTCAAGGCGAGATCTTCGGGCTGGCACCTGACGAAGTCGACTTCCTTGGAGGAGTCGTGCATGTCGTCCGGCAAATCAAGATGGTGGGTTCGCACCTCGTGTTCGCCCCGCCCAAGGGTGGCAAGCTGCGGGATGTGCCCCTGCCGGATGCAGTGGCGTACCCCCTGGCCGCGCAGATTACCCGCCGACCGCCGATCGAAATCACTCTGCCGTGGAAGGCCCCGGACGGTCCGCTTGTCACGGTGCCGCTGATCTTCTACTCGCGAGAGCGGAAGGCGCTGAACCGGAACTACTTCAACATGTACCTGTGGAAGCCCGCCCTGGTCTCCGCAGGCGTCATCCCGGAGCGTGAGCCGGGGGAGCGGTTCAAGGAGTCGCGCGAGCACGGTATGCACGCGCTGAGACACTTCTACGCGTCCGTACTGCTCGATGCAGGGGAGAACATCAAGGCGCTTGCCGAGTACCTGGGGCACTCGGATCCGGGCTTCACGCTCCGGACGTACACGCACCTGATGCCGAACAGTCAGGCGAGGGCCCGCAAGGCCATCAACGCGATGTTCCTCCCCGAGGACGACGACCAGACGGAGCAAGCCGCAGGCTGAACGCGGCCCGCAGAAACGGCCGTAGGCCGTGCCTCCAGCGAACGGAGTGGCACGGCCTACGGCCCATGGACGGCCCAGGGGAGCGAAAAGCCACTCCGACCTGGGGCGTTCCTAAATGTCGAAGTAGAGCTCGAACTCGTGCGGGTGCGGGCGGAGTTGGATGGGGGCGATTTCCTTGGTGCGCTTGTAGTCGATCCACGTCTCGATCAGGTCCGAGGTGAAGACGCCGCCGGCCTGGAGGTATTCGTTGTCCGCTTCCAGGGCGTCGAGGACGTCCGGGAGGGAGGTGGGGACCTGGGGGACGCCCGCGTGCTCCTCGGGGGCCAGTTCGTAGAGGTCCTTGTCGATCGGCTCGGCCGGCTCGATCTTGTTCTTGATGCCGTCGAGGCCCGCGAGGAGGAGGGCGGAGAAGGCCAGGTACGGGTTCGAGGAGGGGTCCGGGGCGCGGAATTCCACGCGCTTGGCCTTCGGGTTCGAGCCCGTGATCGGGATACGCATCGCCGCGGAGCGGTTGCGCTGCGAGTAGACCAGGTTGACCGGGGCCTCGAAGCCGGGGACCAGGCGGTGGTACGAGTTCACCGTCGGGTTGGTGAACGCCAGCAGCGACGGGGCGTGCTTGAGGATGCCGCCGATGTAGTAGCGGGCGGTGTCCGAGAGGCCCGCGTAGCCCTGCTCGTCGTAGAAGAGCGGGGTGCCGCCCTGCCACAGGGACTGGTGGACATGCATACCGGAGCCGTTGTCACCGAAGATCGGCTTGGGCATGAAGGTCGCGGTCTTGCCGTTGCGCCAGGCAACGTTCTTCACGATGTACTTGAAGAGCATCAGGTCGTCGGCGGCGGCGAGCAGCGTGTTGAACTTGTAGTTGATCTCCGCCTGGCCGGCGGTGCCCACCTCGTGGTGCTGGCGCTCGACCTGGATGCCGGACGCCTCCAGCTCCAGGGAGATCTCGGCGCGCAGGTCGGCGAAGTGGTCGACCGGCGGGGCCGGGAAGTAGCCGCCCTTGTAGCGGACCTTGTAGCCGCGGTTGTCCTCGATCGCTCCGGTGTTCCAGGCGCCTGCCTCGGAGTCGATGTGGTAGAAGCCCTCGTTCGCGGTGGTGTTGAAACGCACGCTGTCGAAGACGTAGAACTCGGCCTCCGGGCCGAAGTACGCGGTGTCCGCGACGCCGGTGGAGGCGAGGTAGGCCTCCGCCTTCTTGGCGATGTTGCGCGGGTCGCGGCTGTACTGCTCGCCCGTGATCGGGTCGTGGATGAAGAAGTTGATGTTCAGCGTCTTGTCGCGGCGGAACGAGTCGACACGGGCCGTCGACAGGTCCGCGCGCAGCGCCATGTCCGACTCGTGGATCGCCTGGAAGCCACGGATCGAGGAGCCGTCGAAGGCGAGCTCCTCCGTCGGGTCGAACGACTTCGCCGGGATCGTGAAGTGCTGCATCACGCCAGGCAGGTCGCAGAAGCGGACGTCGACGAACTTGACGTCCTCGTCCGCGATGAACTTCTTGGCCTCGTCGGCGTTCTGGAACATCCAGCTCCTCCTCCTCCCGTCCCGGGGAGGGGCGGGGGTTGTCGCTCGGTCGTGCGGCCAGTGCGGTGGCACACGCTGGACCCGACCATAGGTTTCCGGGATTTCTCAAGCATGACCCATTTGTTTCTCCCAAGTTAACCAGCCCGGGTGCGCGCCGGGGCGTACGACGGTCCCGCACCCCCGTCCCCTGGGCGTGGGCACCGCCGCAGTACCGTGGTCGGGTGGACAACAGGCAAGCAATCGGATCGTGGCTCTCCGGCCCCCGTGCGGCCGCCGAGGACATGGGTGTCGACTTCGGCCACCGGGGTGAGCGACTGGGGCTGCCCGAGCACGGACCGGGCGCGATGGCCCCGCTCGGACGGCGCTTCGGAGCCATCTTCGTCGACTGGGCGCTCTGCATGCTGATCGCATACGGATTGCTCGCCGGCCGTGACTGGCAGGCGGCCGGCAACTGGGCCCTCGGAGTCCTGCTCGTCCTGAGTGTGCTCACCGTCGGTACGGTCGGCTTCACCCCCGGCAAGCGGGTCTTCCGCCTGCGGGTCGTCGCCGAGGACGGCGGCAGGCTCGGCCTCGGCCGCGTACTCATCCGCAGCGTCCTGCTCTGCCTGGCCGTCCCGGCCCTCGTCTGGGACCGTGACGGGCGCGGGCTCCATGACCGGCTCTCCCGTGCCGTGCAGGTGCGGATCTGAACCACGGGTCCGGGTCACGGGTCCGGGCTACGGGCCACCGGCCACGGGTCTGGGTCATGGGTCTGTGGACATGGACATATGAGAGGGCGGCCCCGTCATTCGGGGCCGCCCTCTTGTCCGTCTCGTACGGTCGTCCGTCTCGTCCGGTCCGGCGCACACGCCGGCGCACGCGCCTGTCGTCGTGCGTACCGTCGGTGCGTACGTACGTCAGCGCATCTTTCCGCCTCGCGGCATCCTCATGCCCTTCGGCATCGGACCCTTCGGCAGCGGCATGTTGCTCATCAGATCGCCCAGCGCCCGCAGCCGGTCGTTGGCCGCCGTCACCTGCGGGCCCGCCAGGACACGCGGCAGCTTCAGCATGGTCGTACGCACCTTCTTCAGCGGTACCTGACCCTCGCCGTCGCCGACGATGATGTCGTGCACCGGCACGTCCACCACGATGCGTGCCATCCGCTTCTTCTCGGCCGCCAGGAGGGTCTTCACCCGGTTCGGGTTGCCCTCGCCCACCAGCACGATGCCGGCCTTGCCGACGGCCCGGTGGACGACGTCCTGGTTGCGGTTCATCGCCACCGCCGGGGTGGTCGTCCAGCCCCGGCCGACGTTCTCCAGGACTGCCGCCGCCGCGCCCGGCTGGCCCTCCATCTGTCCGAAGGCGGCCTTCTCGGCGCGGCGGCCGAAGACGATCGCCATCGCGAGGAACGCCAGGATGAAGCCCAGGATCCCCAGATAGACCGGATGGTTGATCAGGAAGCCGATCGCGAGGAAGACACCGAAGGTGACGATTCCCACACCAGCGACGACAAGACCGACCTTTGAGTCGGCCCGTCGGGTCATCTTGTAGGTAAGAGCGATCTGCTTCAGTCGCCCCGGGTTCGCAGCAGTGTCTGCGTTTTCCTTCCTCGCCATGCCCAGAGTTTACGTGGCGCGGGAAGTGGCCTTCGACACGGCCTCCATTACGTGCTGCGCCTCGACCCGGTCCTTGGCCCTGCGGCGGTCCTCCAGGACGGCCGTCCAGGCGTTGCGGCGGGCCGTGCGCTGGCCGCCGCTCAGGAGCAGGGACTCGACGGCGCGCAGCGCGCCGGCGACGGAGGGCAGGACCGGAGCGGTCCGGAGGACCGGCGTGGTCCGGGGGGTGGCGGCCATCGCCTCGGTGACGGGTCGTACCGGCACTTCGGCGACGGGTCGTACCGGCGCGTCCTGCATGATGGCGATCCCCTCGCGAACGGGTCTGGTGCGGCGTGCACGAGCGTGCGCGGTGCGTAGAACCAGAGTCACTCACTGGTGTTACCAGGGCGTGACCGACCGGTCAAACGCGAATGAAACCCGGATACGCCCTGGATTCGGGGCCCCCCGTACGGCCCGGAACGACGACGCGGCCCGTACGCGGCCCCCGACCTGCGGGGAGCGTACGGGCCGCCACACGACCGGCTCCACTGCTCAGTGGTCACTCGCGAGTCGCTTGTGCTCGGATTCACACAGCCGATCTGAAAAGCCGATCGGGGTCATACGTAGGCCACTCGGCCCACGGCGCCGTGATGCCCACGACGGCACTCGCGCGCGCCGTCCGGCTCCGGTCGACCGCGGTTCAACGGCTCCGGCACGACGACTTTGGCACGACGGCTCCGGCTCACCGACCGCGGCTCATACCGCCTGGCCGGCCACCGCCGCGCCCGTGACCGCCCCGCCACGGCGCTCCACCGCCTGCTGGTACAGCCGGCCCGCGCGGTACGAGGAACGGACCAGCGGTCCCGACATCACACCGGAGAAGCCGATCTCCTCGGCCTCCTCCTGCAGCTCCACGAACTCGTGCGGCTTCACCCAGCGCTCGACCGGGTGGTGCCGTACGGACGGCCGCAGATACTGGGTGATCGTGATCAGCTCGCACCCCGCCTCGTGCAGTTGCCGCAGCGCCTCGCTGACCTCGGCGCGCTCCTCGCCCATGCCCAGGATCAGATTGGACTTGGTGACCAGACCCGCCTCGCGGGCGCGCGTGATCACCTCCAGCGAACGCTCGTAACGGAACCCGGGCCTGATGCGCTTGAAGATGCGGGGTACGGTCTCGACGTTGTGCGCGAGCACCTCGGGCCGGGACGAGAAGACCTCGGCGAGCTGCTCGGGCACCGCGTTGAAGTCGGGGATCAGCAGCTCGACCTTCGTACGGCCCGCCTCCCGCTCCGCCGTCTGCGTGTGGATCTGGCGCACGGTCTCCGCGTACAGCCAGGAACCGCCGTCCGGCAGGTCGTCACGGGCGACGCCGGTGATCGTGGCGTAGTTCAGATCCATGGTGACGACGGACTCGCCCACCCGGCGCGGTTCGTCGCGGTCCAGGGCGTCCGGCTTGCCCGTGTCGATCTGGCAGAAGTCACAGCGTCGGGTGCACTGGTCGCCGCCGATGAGGAAGGTCGCCTCGCGGTCCTCCCAGCATTCGAAGATGTTCGGACAGCCCGCCTCCTGGCAGACCGTGTGCAGCCCCTCGCTCTTCACGAGCTTCTGGAGCCGCTGGTACTCGGGTCCCATTTTCGCCCGGGTCTTGATCCACTCGGGCTTGCGCTCGATGGGGGTCTGGCTGTTCCGGACCTCCAGACGCAGCATCTTGCGTCCGTCGGGTGCGACAGCGGACACGTCCGGCACCTCTCTCTGCTGGCGCGGCATTCGATTCTTCGGCGAACACCAGGTTACGCCCGATATTTGCGTGGCATTACGTAGGGCCAACCCATGGCCAGAAGGGCGCATTCCCATGCGTCGCGGCCCTTCCGGCACCTGCCGCGCCCCCGTCCCTCCTCGCTCCGTCCCGGTGGAGCGGGACGAGCGGGACAAGCCGACGGCGGTGGCGGCGGTTACGGCTTTGCGGTGCGCGGCGGCTACGCGCTCGCGCGCTCGATCTCGCGCGGCTTGAGCTCCGCGCTCTCCAGCACGTCCCGCAGATGTCGTTCCACCACGGGAACGACCTCCGCGATCGTGATCTCCCCGCCCAGCTCGTTCGAGAGCGAGGTGACCCCCGCGTCCCGGATCCCGCACGGCACGATCCGGTCGAACCAGGTGTTGTCCGGATTCACGTTCAGCGCGAAGCCATGCATGGTCACGCCCTTGGCGACCCGGATGCCGATCGCCGCCAGTTTCCGGTCCTCCCGGCGCTGGCCGGCGTTGGACGGCGCGTACTCGGGGCCGTTCAGCCGGGGGTCGAACTCCTCGTCCGCCAGACGCGGATCGAAGTCCAGCGACAGTCCGCCGAGCGCGGGACGCTCGTGCACCGGATCACCGAGCACCCACACCCCGCTGCGGCCCTCGACCCGGGTGGTCTCCAGGCCGAACTCCGCGACCGTACGGATCAGCGCCTCTTCGAGACGGCGGACATGCGCCACCACATCGACGGGGCGCGGCAGTTTGAGGATCGGGTAGCCGACGAGCTGGCCGGGGCCGTGCCAGGTGATCTTCCCGCCGCGGTCCACGTCGATGACGGGGGTGCCGTCCAGCGGGCGCTCGCTGTCGGCCGTGCGCCGTCCCGCCGTATAGACCGGCGGGTGCTCCAGCAGCAGACAGGTGTCGGGAATCTCGTCCGCGAATCGGGCCGCGTGGACCCGGCGCTGCTCCTGCCATGCCTCCTGGTACTCGACGGCCTGCCCGCCGAATCCCAGTCGGACGTACCGCAGCTCACTCACGGCAGCCTCCTCAGAACTTTCATCGTGCACGTGTCGCGCCCTCGCCACTGTACGGCGGCTCGCGGCGGTGCGGCCGGGCAGGTGTTCCGGGGACCTCACGGACAGGTGTTCCGGACCGGAACGAGCCCCCGCACGGGCCCGGAACGAGCTTTCGCACGGACCCGGAACGAGCTTTCGCACGGACCCGGAACGAGCCCCGCACGGGCCCGGAACGAGCCCCCGCACGGGCTCTGAGACAGGTCCCGCGCGGGCCTTGAACAAGCGACTCCGCGTCGGCCCCGAGCAAGCCCCGCGCGGGCTCTGAGACAGCTCCCGGCAGGCTCTCGCACGGACCCCCGCACGGACCTCCGCACAGACCCCCGCACGGGCCTTCGCACATGACTTCGCCGGCTCTCCGGGAGTCCCCCTCTTCATCTCTTTCCCAGTCCCCTTCGCGGGGCCCGGCATGCACTCCCGTCAGCAAGGCCCTTGATCCTCACACGATCGGATGAATGTGTCGCGAACGTCGTGGTGGAGGCGTTCACTACCGCTAAATTCGCGCCGTTCCATATGGGCTGCTCCCCGGGCCCGGAAGGCAGGAGACCGTAGAGCTGATGTCGGAACGACCTCCGCAGCGCATCCCCAACCGCCAGCTCGCCGCGCTCATCGCGGAAGCCGGATTCTCCAACGCAGGTCTCGCCCGCCGGGTGGATCAGCTCGGTCTCGAACACGGCCTGGATCTGCGGTACGACAAGACATCGGTGACGCGCTGGCTGCGTGGACAGCAGCCCCGTGGCACCACTCCCGCGCTGATCGCCGAGGTGTTCACCCGCCGTCTCGGCCGTCGGCTCTCCGCGCAGGATCTGGGGCTGGACGCCTGTGCCCCGGTCTACGCGGGTCTCGAATTCGCGTCCTCGCCCGAGGAGGCCGTCGATATCGTCGGCGGACTGTGGCGCAAGGACTCCGGCAGCCACTCCGAGCTGCGCAAGATCGCGTTCACCCCGGCCGGACTGGTCGTCCCCAGCCGCGACTGGCTGATCGGACGAGCCGACGAGCGGGTCGGCCACCCAGGCCTCGAAACGCACGGCCCCGGCCGCGGTCATGAGAGCGGCGGCCGGGGCCACGAGACCGGTGCCCGCCATCACGACCCCGGCGGCCAGGAGGTCCATGGCCAGGAGGTCCGCGGCCAGGAGACCCGTGGCCACGAGGCCCGGGGCCAGGAGGTCCGTGGTCACGAGATCCGTGGTCACGAGATCCGCGGCCAGGGGAGCGCCGCCCGGGTACCCACGCAGGGGTGGCCCGCCACCGTCCCCAGGCCGCGTACCGAACGCGCGGCGGGCCAGCGCGTCACCCTGGGCGATGTGGCCGCCCTGCGCTCCGTCGGCGATCTCTTCCGCGCCCTCGACCAGACCTACGGCGGCGGCCATGCCCGGCAGGCCCTCGTCCGCTATCTGGAGCACGAGGCGGAGCCGATGCTGCGCGGTGTGTACGGGGAGACCACCGGCCGCCGTCTGTTCGCCGCGGCGGCCCATCTCACCCGGCTGGCCGGCTGGACCTCGTACGACATCGCCGCCCACGGCCTCGCCCAGCGGTACTTCGTCCAGGCGTTACGGCTCTCCCAGGCGGCCGGGGACCGGGCCTACGGTTCGTACGTCCTGGTCACCATGAGCCGTCAGGCCGTCTATCTCGGTCATGGCCGGGAGGCGGTCCAGCTCGCGCGCGTGGCCCAGCAGGGCGTCGGGGGCTCCGCGCCACCGCTCGTCCAGGGGCTGCTGCACGCCGCCGAGGCGCGCGGGCACGGTGTGCTCGGCGAGGTCCGGGCGTGCACCGCCTCGCTCGTACGGTCCGAACGCGCGCTGGAGTCGGCGCGGCCCGGCGACGAGGTACCGCACTGGGCCCGTTTCTTCGACGAGGCGCAGCTCGCGGACGAGTTCGGGCACTGCTACCGGGATCTCCAGCAGTACCGCCCCGCCGTCCAGCACGCCGAACGCTCCCTTCAGCTACGCGCCCCGGCGTACGCCCGCAGCAGGCTCTTCTGCCGGGTGGTACTGGCCTGCGCCCGGCTCGGCCTGGGTGAGCTGGACCAGGCGTGTCTGCTCGGGGCGGAGGCGGCCAAGCAGTCGACCGAGATGCGGTCGGCGCGCGCGGTGGAGTACGTACGGGACTTCGAACGGCGCCTGGAGCCCTACCGGGACGCGGCGGCCGTACGGAACTACCGCGACCGGATCGCGGCGCTCGGCTGACGCCGGGACGCGACGCAGGGACGTGGCACAGCGACGTGACACAGGGACGTGAAGCCGGTCCCGTCCGGGGTTGATCGGCGCCGGACGGGACCGGAGCCGGCGTCGCGGCGGCGCTGCTACGCCACCGCGGGCAGGGACGCCGTCTCGTACTCCGGCCGCACCCCCAGATCCCGCAGGATCGCGTGGGCGGCGCGGCGGCCCGAGAAGAGCGCGCCCTGGACCGTGCTGGTGTCGCGGTGGTCGCCGCACACGTAGAGACCCGACAGCAGCCGCACCGGACGGCGCGGATCGTGCGGCGGCGGCATCGCGGGCACCGCCTCCGGGTCGTGGTGGACGGCCAGCAGCTCCCAGTCGTCGGTGGGCGTCCCGTACAGCTTCGCGAGATGCGCGCGGACCGAGCGGTCGAGCCCGTCGGCCGGGGGAGGTGTGCCGAGCAGCGTCGAGGAGATCAGCACGCGGCCGGCCGGGGCCCGCGAGGGGTCGACGGCGCTCATCACGGCGGTGTACGCGACCGGGCCGCCCCCGTCGGCGTCCAGCAGCAGCGCCGGTTCGTTCATCGGCGGTTCGGGCGCGGTGTGGTGCACGACCGTCCTGGGGTGGAAGTCCGGCACCCGCAGCCCCGGCAGCAGCTCGGCCGCCGCCCGCGCGCCGGTCGCCAGGACGAGCGCGCGGCAGGCGATCTCGCCGTGCTCCTTGGTGGTGACGCCGCTGATGGACGCGTCCGTGACACAGACGTCCGTCTGGACGGTGCCCTCCGGCAGGGTCCGGGCCAGCAGCTCGGGCAGCGCGGCGGCGCCGCCCGCCAGAACGAACATCCGGCCGTGGGCGAACGCGTGCAGCGCGAGATCCGCGCAGCGGCTGGACGTCCCGAGACCGGGATCGCTGAGCAGCGCGGACAGCAGCGGGCGTACAAAGGCGTTGACCGTACGCGCGGGCAGCCCACGGGCCGACAGGGCCTCCAGGGCGGTGCGTTCGGGACGGGATAGCAGACGGCGCGTCGGGGTCGCCGCGAGACGGCCCAGGGCGGCGCCCAGCCGGGCCTGGTCGACCGCGCCGCCCAGCGGGGGCCGGGGGGCGCTCGCCAGGGCGCGTGCCGCCGTCAGTGCGCTCCGCGCGCTCCCGACGGCTCCGGTCCGGTAGTTCCGGCCGTCGCTGTGCACGAGCACGCCCGGCGAGAACTTCCGCACCCCCACACCGTCCAGACCCGGAGTGCGGAGCAGCTCCGGATACGAGGTGGTGAGAAGCTGTCCACCGCGGTCGAGCCGGAAGCCGTCCACCTCGTCGGTGGCCATACGGCCGCCTACGCGCGGGGCCGCCTCCAGGACACTGACTTTCACACCTGAGCTGGTCAGATGCCGGGCCGCCGACAGACCTGCGATACCGGCTCCGATGATGACGACGTCCGCCTGCTGTGCGGTCGAGTGGTGTGCGGCGCTGAGCACGTGCCCCTCCCCGAGGTCGGCGCGGCTGGTGGGGCGCTGATGACTGTCATCAGGCCCCGGAATGCCCGAGCGGTACCCAGGTGTGCCTGAGTTCCGAAGGGATCCGGTCGGGTCCGGTCGAGCATAGGAAGGGAAGGGCCCCCTGGCGGACGCGCGTGTGCGGGGTCACCGGCGCATGGGGGGTGCGCGCCCGTCCGGGGGAGGGGAGGGCCTGCTCGTCCGGGGCGGGGGACTACGCCGCGCGGATCGCTTCGTCAATGGTGGGGAACGCGAAGGTGAAGCCCGACTCCAGCAGACGCGCCGGGAGTACCCGCTGGCTGCCCAGCACATCCTGCGACAGATCGCCGAGCACCGCCCGCAGCGCCACCGCCGGGACCGGGAACAGGGTCGGCCGGCGCAGGACCCGTCCCATCGCCGCCGTGACCTCGCGGTTGGTGACCGGTTGCGGCGCGGTGAGGTTCACCGGCCCCTCCAGCGTCTCCGTGTCGATGAGGTGGCGCAGCGCCGCGATCTCGTCGTGCAGCGCGATGAAGCTCCAGTACTGGTCCCCGCCGCCGAGCCGGCCGCCGAGGCCCGCGCGGAAGATCGGGAACAGCCGCCCCCACGCGCCGCCCGCGCGGGAGACCACCAGTCCGGTCCTGGCGAACACCGTCCGTACGCCCGCCTCCTCGGCGGCCTGGGCGGCCTCCTCCCACTCCACGCAGAGCGACGGCAGGAAGCCGTTCCCCGGCCGGGTGTCCTCGTCGGCCGGGCGGTCGCCGGTGTCGCCGTAGAACCCGATGGCGGAGCCGCAGACGAGCACCCGGGGCGGTTCGTCGAGCGTGGCGACGGCCTCCGCCACGGCGGCCGTGCCCAGGACCCGGCTGTCCCGGATCTCCTTGCGGTACGCCTCGGTCCAGCGGCGGTCGGCGATGCCCGCTCCCGCGAGATGGACGACGGCCTCGCAGCCGAGCAGAGCGCGCGCGTCGACATACTGCCGCAAGGGGTCCCACTCGGCCTCGTCGCCACCCCGCGCGGGGTGGCGCACCAGACGTACGACCTCGTGGCCGTCGGCGCGCAGGGAGCGTACGAGTGCCGTACCGATGAGCCCGGTGGAGCCGGTGACCGCGATCCTCATGGGACCCATCCTGCCCCGTGGGACGCCGTGGCACAGTTGCGCCATGTCCGTACGACGCGCCATGTCCGCACCGCGGATCCGTCCCGCCGCCCTCCAGGACGGCGAGGCCCTGACCGAACTGGACCGGCTGACCTGGTCGCCGGTGCACGCCGTGACACCGGAGCCGCGGCCTCCCTTCCCGCCTTTCTTCGACTCCAGACATGTGCCCGAGGACTATCTCGTCGCCGAGGTCGGGATCGAGGGAGCGGAGGACCGGATCGCCGGGTACATCCGGGTGGCGCGGCCCTCGTCGCTCGCCACCAACGCGCATGTACGGCAGATACAGGGGCTGGCGGTGTACCAGTGGGCGCGTCGGCGCGGTGTGGCGCGCGCCCTGCTGCGCGCGGCGGCCCTGCACGCGCGCAACCAGGGCGCACGGCGGCTGACGCTGCGAGTGCTGGGACACAACACGGCGGCGCGGACCTTGTACGAGTCGGAGGGCTACACCGTCGAGGGGATCCTGCCGGGGGAGTTCCACCGGGGCGGGCAGGACATCGACGACGTGTTCATGGGGCTCTCCCTGACGGACTCCGGCTGACGGAGCACCGACGGAGCGCCGACGGAGCGCCGACGGAGCGGGGAGCGGACCGCCACCGGGCTGTGGCGCTTTCTACCGGCCCGCCCGACCCGCCCGGCCCTCCTGCTCCTCCCGTTCCTCCCGTTCCTCCTGCTCCTCCTGCACTTCGTCCACGTCCGCCACGTACGCCACGTCGTCCACGTCCGCCACGTAGTCCACGTCCTCCACTTCCTCCAGCTCCTGGTCCTCCCGCTCCGCCTCCACCGACGCCTGGCGGCCCCGCCGCTCCCGCTGGTCCTGCGGGCCCCCGAAGCGCTCCCAGAGCCGTGGGAACCGCTCCGCCAGCGCCGTGTCGTCCTCGAAGTCCAGTGGTGTGCCCTGCGGCTCCGCGGTCTGCGGCGGGATCCCCAGATCGGGCGCCACCACCGCGGTGAGCTGTTCGTACGCCTCGTCCGCCGCGTACCCCAGCTCCTCGCCGTCGCCGTCGAGGTCCTCGTCGAACTCGTCCAGGAGCTCGGCGAGACTGTCGGGCTCGTGCAGCGCGCCCTCGAAGATCTCGCGGCCCTGGCCGATCAGCCAGCAGCGGAAGTAGTCGAAGGCGTCGTCGCTCGCCCCGTCCAGCAGCACGGCGGCGGCGCCCCACAGATCCCAGTGGTAGGCGCGGTTGTAGCGGGACTCGAAGTGGCGCGCGAAGTCGAGCACGGAGTCGGGATCGAGCGTCAGCAACCGCTCGACCAGCAGATCCGCGTGGTCCTCGGGGTCGCCCTCGGCCGCCTCGCGGGTGCTGTCGATGATCTCCCAGAACTCCGTCTCGTCCATCACGGGTCAAGCATCGTGCTTGGCGGGGGGCCGCGCACGCGGAGCCGCCCAAAACACCGGCCTTTCTTGAGAAACCGGCTCGACGGCCGGAGGGAGGGGACGCACGGCGGTTGTCCCGGCGCGGGGCCCTCACGCGTACAGGCCGCAACGCGCGCAGGCCTCCTCGTACCAGGTCTCACGCGTACAGGCCTCACGCGCACAGCCCTCACGCGTACAGCGCGCGCATCCGTTCCGCCGTTTCCGCGAAGCGGCTCCGCAGGGCGGGCGGTTCCAGGATCTCCACGTCCGGGCCGAGCGTCAGCAGCTGGGAGAACGCGACCTCCTCCGACTCCACCGGCAGCGTGAGCGTCAGCAGGCCCTCCCCGTCCGCCGGTTCCGCCGCCGCGATCGCCTCGTGGGCGGCGGCGCGGTCCACGATGTACGGCAGCCTGCGGGCGCCGTCCTGTGTGAGCCGTACGACGATCCGCGTCGCCAGCAGAGAGCGCGCGAACTCCGCCGACCGCTCCTCCCAGAAGGTGGGCAGGTCGAAGCACTCATCTCTGACGAAACGTTCCTTCTTGGGCTCCGCCGCAGTGAACCGGTCAATTCTGTAGACCCTGAACGTCCCCTCCGTACCGGCGCAGAGGTACCAGATCCCGGCCTTGAGCACGAGACCGTACGGGGCCAGCTCCCGCTCCACCTCCGTGTCCCGGCGCCGGTAGCGGGCCGCGAGCAGCCGGTCGTCCCACACGGCCTCGGCGATGGCGGGCAGCAGCGCGGGTGTGCGGGGCTCGTGGTACCAGCCGGGCGCGTCGAGATGGAAGCGCTGCGCCGCCGAGTCCGAGGCGTCCCGCAGCGAGGGCAGCAGCGCCGCCGACACCTTCAGCCGGGCCGCCGACGAGATGTCGTCGAGCCCCATCTCCCGTAGCGCGCCCGGCACTCCGGAGAGGAACAGCGCCTCGGCCTCACCGCGCGCGAGCCCGGTCAGCCGGGTACGGTAGCCGCCGATCAGCCGGTAGCCGCCGCTTCTGCCGCGGTCCGCGTACACCGGCACGCCCGCCTCGGAGAGCGCCTGCGCGTCACGGGTGATGGTCCGCTCGGAGACATCCAGCTCCCGGGCCAGCTCGGCGGCGGTCATGGACGGTCTGGACTGGAGCAGGAGCACCATCTTGATCAGCCGGGCAGCGCGCATGACTCCATGATGCCGGGGAGTTCGGCCACTCGTGGAAGCTGTTGGCCAATTGGCATGGCCTGATTCCACGGCAAGTGGCGTAAACGGGAACAGATCGCGTATAGATCACGCATGGATCACGCGCGGGCGGTGAACTCCCCGGTCCGGGCGCTTCCGACGGTGCCCGGACCGTCCGCGCGAAGGGCCGTCGGCGACAGTTGAGCGAGATGGCAAAGGACCGGAACCTGATGACAGACCACAACGCCGACCTGGTGGCCTTCGTCCGGGCCCGCCTCGACGACGAGGAGCGGGTCGCGAGAGAGGCCGGCGGGGAGGACTGGCGGTGCCCGCCGGAGCTGCCCGGTGAGGTCCACGACCGCACGGGCGGCATCGCGTTCAGTCTGCGGACGCGCGGTTACGACCAGCACATCGCGCGCCAGGACCCGGCGTACACGCTCCGCCGTATCGAGACCAGCAGAGTGCTCCTGGACGAGTACACGGAGGTGGCGGCGCTCGACACCGACCGTCCGGCGCACGACTTCGCCTCCGGCCGGGCCGTCGGGCTGGGCTTTGTCGTACGGCAGATGGCCGCGGAGCACGCGAGTCACCCGGACTACCAGGTGAAGTGGCTGCCCCGGTTCGCCCGGTGACCCGCGCGCGACGCGGTCGCCCGCCCATGCGGCACCGCGCGCGAACGCGCGACGGCGCCCCTCCCGGGACGCCTACGGTGTCCGCCGGCC
>NZ_JBSGVS010000111.1:0-15765 GCF_053608565.1 Streptomyces sp. NPDC055025 | reverse complement strand
CGTCAGGCGACGGGGCGTTCGGCGGGGTGGGGGCGTCCGGCGGTGGGGCGGTCCGGCACCTCCACGCACCGGACGCCCCCCGGCATCGGACGCCTTCCGGTGCCGGACGCCTCTCGCGTCAGCCGTGCCAGGAGCGCCACAGCGCCGCGTAGGCACCGTTCGCCGCCACCAGCTCGTCATGGCTGCCCAGCTCGCTGATCCGGCCCTCCTCGACCACCGCGATCACATCCGCGTCATGCGCGGTGTGCAGCCGGTGGGCGATCGCCACGACCGTACGGCCGTCCAGGACCTTGGCCAGCGAGCGCTCCAGATGCCGGGCCGCCCTCGGGTCCAGCAGCGAGGTCGCCTCGTCCAGCACCAGGGTGTGCGGGTCCGCGAGCACCAGCCGCGCCAGCGCGATCTGCTGCGCCTGCGCCGGAGTCAGGGCCGTACCGCCGGAGCCGACCCCGGTGTCCAGACCGTCGTCCAGCGCCCGCGCCCAGCCGTCCGCGTCGACCGCCCCGAGGGCCGCCCACAGCTCGGCGTCCGCCGCGCCCGTACGGGCCAGCAGGAGATTGTCACGCAGCGAGCCCACGAACACATGGTGCTCCTGGTTGACCAGGGCGACATGCTTCCGTACCCGCTCGGCGGGCATCCGGGACAGCTCCGCCCCGCCGAGGGTGATACGGCCCCGCCGCGGCCCGTAGATCCCCGCGAGCAGCCGGCCCAGTGTCGACTTCCCCGCTCCCGAGGGGCCGACCAGGGCGAGCCTGGTGCCGGGGCTGACGTCCAGCGTCACCCGGTGCAGTACGTCGACGCCCTCGCGGTAGCCGAAGTGGACCTCGTCGGCACTGACGTCCCGGCCGTCCGGCACGACCGACGCGTCGCCGGCCTCCGGCTCGATGTCCCGTACCCCCACGAGCCGGGCGATGGACACCTGCGCGACCTGGAGTTCGTCGTACCAGCGCAGGATCAGACCCACCGGGTCCACCAGCATCTGGGCGAAGAGCGCGCCCGTTGTGAGCTGCCCGACCGAGATCCAGCCCTGGAGGACGAAGACGCCGCCCATCACCAGCACGGCCAGGAAGATCGTCGTATGGGTGAGATTGATGACCGGGAACAGCACCGACCGCAGCCACAGCGTGTACCGCTCCCACGCCGTCCACTCCGCGATCCGCTGTTCCGACAGCGCCACCCGGCGCCCCCCGAGGCGGTGCGCCTCCACGGTCCGGCCGGCGTCGACGGTCTCGGCGAGCATGGCCGCGACGGCCGCGTACCCGGCGGCCTCCGAGCGGTACGCCGAGGGCGCCCGCCGGAAGTACCAGCGGCACCCGGCGATCAGCAGCGGCAGCGCCACCAGCACCGCGAGCGCCAGCGGCGGCGCGGTGACGGCCAGCGCGCCGATCAGCAGCCCGGCCCACACCACGCCGATGGCGAGCTGCGGTACGGCCTCGCGCATGGCGTTCGCCAGCCGGTCGATGTCGGTGGTGATACGGGAGAGCAGATCGCCGGTCCCCGCGCGCTCCAGCACACCGGGCGGCAGCCCGACGGCCCTGACGAGGAAGTCCTCACGCAGATCCGCGAGCATCTCCTCGCCGAGCATCGCCCCGCGCAGCCGTACCAGCCGGGTGAACACGGTCTGGATCACCAGCGCGACGGCGAACACCGCCGCCGTGCGCTCCAGACGCAGCTCACGCGCCCCGTCGGCCAGATCCTCGACGATGCCGCCCAGCAGAAACGGGCCCACCATCGAGGCGATCACCGAGACCGCGTTGACGGCGACCAGCAGGATGAACGCCTTGCGGTGCCGGCTCAGCAGCTCGCTCACATAGGCCCGTACGGTCGCGGGGGTCCCGACCGGCAGGGTCGTCGCCGACTCCGGTGCCGCCGGGTCGTACGCCGGTGGCGCCACGCCGATCATGCTGATTCCTCGATCTCTTCCCGGGCCCGCGCTGACGCCGGCTCCATGATGTGCTCCCGCTCCGGGCGCTGTTCCTGTCCGGTCTCTTCCCGCTGTCCCGGTGCCTGTTCCCGTTCCCGTTCCAGGTCCGGTGCGTGGTCCTGTTCGTGTTCGGTCTCGCGGGTGACGACCGCCCGGTAAGCGGCGTCGCTCCGTACCAGCTCGCGGTGGACACCCACCGACGCGACCTCGCCGTCGTGGATGAGGACCACCCGGTCCGCGTGGTCCAGCAGCAGCGGCGAGGAGGCGAACACCACGGTCGTACGGCCGGCCCGCAGCTCCTTCACGCCTTGGGCGATCCGTGCCTCCGTGTGCGAGTCCACGGCGGACGTCGGCTCGTCGAGCACGAGTACCTCCGGGTCGGTCACCAGCGAACGGGCCAGCGCCAGCCGCTGGCGCTGCCCGCCGGAGAGCGAACGGCCGCGCTCGGTGATCCTGGACCGCATCGGGTCACCGCTGCCGTCCACCGACGCCTGGGCGAGCGCGTCGAGGACATCCGCGCACTGGGCGGCGGTGAGTGCCTTCTCCGGATCGACCGCGCCCGAGGACGGGATGTCCAGCAGCTCCGTGAGCGTGCCGGACAGCAGCACCGGATCCTTGTCCTGGACGAGGACACTGGCCCGTGCGGCGTCCAGCGGGAGATCGTCCAGCGCCACCCCGCCGAGCAGTACGGACGGACTCTTCTCCTCCTCGGCCGCATGGCCCCCGAGCCGTTCGGCGAGCCGTCCCGCCGCGTCCGGATCGCCGCAGACCACGACGGTCAGCAGTCCGGCCGGGGCGAGCAGCCCGGTGGCGGGGTCGTACAGATCCCCGGTCGGCCGGGCGTCGTCGAGACCGCCGCGCTCGTCCTCGTACGCCGTCCGCTCCAGCGACAGCACGCGCGCCGCGCGCTTCGCGGAGGGCCGGGAGAAGGAGTACGCCATGGCGATCTCCTCGAAGTGCCGCAGCGGGAAGAGCAGCAGGGTCACCGCGCTGTAGACGGTCACCAGACCGCCGACCTCGATCCGTCCGTCCAGGGCGAGGCGGGAGCCGTACCAGATGACGGAGATCAGCATGACGCCCGGCAGCAGCACCTGGATCGCCGAGATCAGCGACCACATACGGGCGCTGCGGACGGCGGCCTCGCGCACCTCCTGCGAGGCGGCGCGGTAGCGGCCGAGGAACAGCTCCTCGCCGCCGATACCGCGCAGTACCCGCAGCCCGGCGACGGTGTCCGAGGCCAGTTCGGTGGCCTTGCCGGCCTTCTCGCGCTGGACGTCGGCCCGCTGGGTGGCGCGGGGGAGCAGCGGCAGTACGGCGAGGGCGAGGACCGGCACGCCGATGGCGACCAGCGTCCCGAGCTCGGGCAGATAGAGCACCAGACCCACACAGATCAGCACGATCGCGATGGCGGCGGCCAGGAAGCGCGAGAGCGCCTCGACGAACCAGCCGATCTTCTCCACATCGCCGGTGGAGACGGCGACGACCTCACCGGCGGCCACCCGGCGGGTCAGCGCGGAGCCCAGGTCCGCGGTCTTGCGGGCCAGCAGCTGCTGGAGACGCGCGGCGGCGGTGATCCAGTTGGTGACGGCGGAGCGGTGCAGCATGGTGTCACCGATGGCGATGGCGGCTCCGAAGAGCGCGATGAGGGCGCCGGCGAGGGCGAGCCGGCCGCCGGAGCGGTCGACGACCGCCTGGACGGCGAGGCCGGCGCCCACCGAGAGACCGCCGATACCGGTGAAGTGCACCAGCCCCCAGGCGAGGGCCTTGAGCTGGCCGCCGAGCTGTTTACGTCCGAGCCACAGCAGGAACCGGGGGCCTGACCGAGCGTCGGGGATCCCTGGATCGGGATACGGAAGGTCGCGAATCTGCATGATGTCCCATGACTCGTGGAGTGGCCCAAACCGTGCAAGGTTCGCCCTGCTGGAGGGCCGGGGGCAACGGGTTTTCCGCGCTGAGCGCCAGATCGAGCCAGTTGGGGCCATGCCGGGGGGACATTCCGGAGACAACCCGGAGGGATGGCCGGAACCTGTTGGCCTGGTCCGATCCGGCAACGGTCGGCGTGCTTCCGGCCCTACCGGTGAGGTGTCCGGGTGGGGGTCCCGGTGGCGGTCCCGGCGTGGATCTGTGGCGCTGATCCGCGCCGCTGATCCGTGGTGTGGATCAGCGGCGCGGGGCTACGGCGGGCAGCCGCGATGGAGGCCGACTGGTCCCGCTCCCCAGGGCGCTCGCCCCGGTGTACTCGGGGCCCGGGGTACTCGCCCTGGGTTACTCGGCCCGGCGTACTCGGCGGCGGTGCGGCTCAGCAGTGGTGGTGGCGGCCCCCGTCGACCAGTGTCGACAGCAGTCCGCCGAGCACCTCGCGCTGATCGGCGGTGAGGGGCGCGAGGATGTCCTCCGCCGCGGTCCGCCGCGCGCCGCGCAGCGACCTCAGCGTGGCCCGGCCGCTGTCGGTCAGCTCGATACGGACGACCCTGCGGTTGGTCGGGTCCGGCGCGCGCCGGACCCAGCCGCTCGCCTCCAGTCCGTCGACCAGGCTGGTCACGGCCCGGGGCACCACTTCGAGGCGCTCGGCCAGATCGGCCATCCGCGGCGGCTGGTCGTAATACGCGACCGTGCGCAGCAGCCGTGCCTGCGCGGGGGTGATACCGATCGGCTCCATCTGCCGCTTCTGGGCGCGCTGGAGCCGACGGGTCAACCGCAGCAACTGCTCGGCCAGCATGCCGTCGGCGTCGGGGGTGCTCATACGGGAACAATATCAGGACCCCGTTCATTGTGTACATAGGTAACAGTGAGCTAAGCTCTGAAGCCGACCTTGGAAAAGGTATCCGACCCACGCTTCCGCGGAAGCCCTCCCGCTCTTCGAAGGAGCCCATGAAACCCGAGGAATCCACCTGGACACCCCCGCCCCGGCCGAAGCGTGAGGGGCAGTCCGAGCCGCCCGCGCAGCTCCGGCGCATCTTCGGTCTCTTCCGCCCCTATCGCGGCCGGCTCGCGATCGTGGGGCTGCTGGTCGGCGCCTCGTCGCTGGTCTCGGTGGCCTCGCCGTTCCTGCTCCGCGAGATCCTCGACACCGCGATCCCGCAGGGCCGCACCGGACTGCTCAGTCTGCTCGCCCTCGGCATGATCGCCACCGCCGTCGTCAACAGCGTCTTCGGTGTGCTCCAGACGCTGATCTCCACGACGGTCGGCCAGCGGGTCATGCACGATCTGCGCACCGGCGTCTACACCCAGCTCCAGCGCATGCCACTCGCCTTTTTCACGAGGACGCGGACCGGCGAGGTCCAGTCCCGTATCGCCAATGACATCGGCGGTATGCAGGCGACGGTCACCTCGACCGCGACCTCACTGGTCTCCAATCTCACGGCCGTGGTCGCCTCGGTCGTCGCGATGCTCGCCCTGGACTGGCGGCTCACCGTCGTCTCACTGCTTCTGCTGCCGCTCTTCGTCTGGATCAGCCGTATCGTCGGCCGCGAGCGGAAGAAGATCACCACGGAGCGCCAGCGCCAGATGGCCACGATGGCGGCCACCGTCACCGAATCACTCTCGGTGAGCGGCATTCTGCTCGGCCGCACGATGGGGCGTGCCGACTCGCTGACCAAGTCCTTCGCCGACGAGTCCGAGCGGATGGTCGATCTGGAAGTGCGCTCGAACATGGCGGGGCGCTGGCGCATGTCCACCATCGGCATCGTCATGGCCGCCATGCCCGCTGTCATCTACTGGGCCGCGGGTTTCGCGATGGGCGCCGGCGGCACCGCCGTCTCCATTGGTACGCTCGTCGCCTTCGTCTCGCTCCAGCAGGGCCTGTTCCGCCCCGCCGTCAGTCTGCTCGCCACCGGGGTGCAGATGCAGACCTCGCTCGCCCTGTTCCAGCGCATCTTCGAGTATCTCGACCTGCCGGTCGACATCACCGAGCCCGAGCGGCCGGTCCGTATCGACAGGGTCCGCGGAGAGGTGCGGTTCGACAAAGTCGACTTCAGCTATGACGAGAAGGGCGGACAGGTGAATCTCCAGGGGATCGATGTGACCGTTCCGTCCGGCGGCAGCCTCGCCGTGGTCGGGCCCACCGGCTCGGGCAAATCGACCCTCAGCTATCTCGTACCCCGGCTGTACGACGTGACCGGCGGCCGGGTCCTGCTCGACGGTGTCGATGTGCGCGAGCTGGACTTCGACACACTCGCCCGCGCTGTCGGTGTGGTCTCCCAGGAGACCTATCTCTTCCACGCCTCCGTCGCCGAGAATCTGCGCTTCGCCAAACCGGCGGCCACCGACGAGGAGATAGAGACGGCCGCCAGGGCCGCCCAGATCCATGACCACATCGTCTCGCTCCCCGACGGGTACGACACCCTGGTGGGCGAGCGTGGATACCGCTTCTCAGGAGGCGAGAAGCAGCGGCTCGCGATCGCCCGGACGATCCTGCGCGACCCGCCGGTGCTGATCCTGGACGAGGCGACCAGCGCGCTGGACACCCGTACCGAACACGCGGTGCAGCAGGCCATCGACGCGCTCTCCCGGGGGCGCACCACCATCACCATCGCGCACCGGCTCTCCACCGTCCGGGACGCGGACCAGATCGTCGTTCTCGACGGGGGCCGTGTCGCCGAGCGGGGCACCCATGACGAGCTGCTCCGCCAGGACGGACGCTATGCGGCCCTGGTCCGCAGGGACAGCCTGCCGGGACACGCCGATGACCTGGCGCCGGTCACCACCTGAGCGTGGTCGTCGCTCTGCCGCGTTCCCGGCGCGAACGCGGCAGCACCGCCACTCCCATGGGACGGCTCCCGTGGGACAGCTTCCGTAGGTGGACCACCCCCGTACGTATGCCATCCGTGTCGCCGCACCTCAGGTACCGGGATCGGTGATCACTCCGGGTTACCGTGCCCATATGATGAACGAGCCTCCGGGGGCGAGACCCGGTCGCAGACTCCGTCTGACCCGCCGTGGCCGGCTGGTCCTGCTGGTGGCCGCCACCCTCACCGCCGGGGCGGCGGTGCTGGTGCCCGTACTCCTGATGGGCGGGGAGAGCGGCGACGAGAAGATTTCCAGACTGGTCATTACGGAAGGGCGACGCGCCTCCGAGGTGTACGCGTCCGTCGACAAGGCCCTGGAACTGCCGATGGGCACCACCAAGGACGCCGCGACCGCCGCGGCGAAGGCCGTGCGGCTCAAGCTGCCGGGGGCGGCCAAGGGCAACCCCGAGGGCTATCTCTTCCCGGCCACCTATCCCATCGATTCCTCGACCACTCCGGCCGGGCTGCTGAGCTATATGGTCAACACCGCGAACCAGAAGTTCACGGGCGACCAGGTCACCGCCGGTTCCGAGCGCAACGGTATGACGGCCTACCAGTCGGTCACCATCGCCAGCATCGTGCAGGCCGAAGCCGATTCACCGACCGATATGGCCAAGGTCTCCAGGGTCGTGCACAACCGGCTCGCCCTGGGCATGCCGCTTCAGATGGACTCGACCCTCAACTACGCGCTCAACCGCAACACACTCGACACCACGCACGCCGACACGAAGATCGACAACCCCTACAACACCTATCAGCGCAAGGGGCTGCCGCCGACACCGATCGGGAATCCGGGCGAGGAGGCGATGAACGCGGCGCTCAACCCCTCACGCGGCGAGTGGCTGTACTTCGTCACCGTGGCGGAGGGAGACACCCGCTTCACCAACAACTACTCCGAGCACCAGAAGAACGTGGAGGAGTTCAACGAGAAACGCGCCAACGCGAACGGCGACACGGACGGCTGAGCGCGGCCGGGTTCAGACCACCGCCGCGGGCGCCCGCTCCAGCAGCCGCTTGATGTCCCGTACCGCCGCCCGGCCCGCCCGGTTGGCGCCGATGGTGGACGCCGAGGGGCCGTATCCGACGAGATGGACGCGTTCGTCCCGTACCGCGCGCGTCTCCTCGACCCGGATACCGCCGCCCGGCTCCCGCAGCCGCAGCGGTGCGAGATGGTCGACGGCGGCACGGAAGCCGGTCGCCCAGAGGATCACATCGGCCTCCACCGTCCGCCCGTCGTCCCAGGCCACCCCGGCGGGGGTGATCCGGTCGAACATCGGCAGCCGGTCGAGTACGCCCTCCTCGCGCGCCCTGATGATCGTGTCGTTCAGCGGCAGTCCGGTCACCGAGACCACGCTCCGCGGGGGCAGCCCCTGGCGTACGCGCTCCTCGACGAGCGCGACGGCGGCCCGCCCCTGCTCCTCGCCGAACGGACCCTCGCGGAACACGGGCGGGCGCCGGGTCACCCAGGTCGTGTCCGCCGCCACCTTCGCGATCTCCATCAGATGCTGGGTGCCCGAGGCGCCGCCGCCCACCACGATCACCCGCAGACCGGCGAACTCCTCGGGGCCCGGGTAGTTCGCCGTGTGCAACTGACGTCCCAGAAAGGTCTCCTGGCCCCGATAGCGCGGCCAGAAGGGGCGGTCCCAGGTCCCGGTGGCGTTGATCAGCGCACGGGCCGACCACTTCCCTTCGGAGGTCTCCACCAGCAGCCGGCCGCCGGTGCCCTCGCGTACGGCCGTGACATCGACGGGCCGGTGGACCCGGAGACCGAAGCGACGCTCGTACGCGGTGAAGTAACCGCCGATCACCTCGGAGGAGGGACGGCCGTCGTCGGCCGGTCCGGTGATCAGCTCCATACCGGGGAGCGCGTGCATGCCGTGGACCTTGCCGTAGGTCAACGAGGGCCAGCGGAACTGCCAGGCGCCGCCCGGCCCGGGGGCATGGTCGAGCACGACGAAATCGCGGTCCGGTTCGAGCCCGGACCGCCGCAGATGGTAGGCGCCGGACAGTCCTGCCTGTCCGGCGCCCACGACCACCACATCGATGTCCCGTACCCCGAAGTCGTTCACGGTTTTACGAACAGCGTCGGAACGGGGAATCTTCCCGCCCATCGGAGGGATGCCGGTTTGCCCCGGTTCAGTGGCGCGAGACGTGTGCGTCGGCTCATGGTGCGAGACGTGTGCGTCGGCCAGGACTTGGCCCGTTACGGCTCGGGTTCGGGCGGCCCGTTCAGCGGCCCCCGGCGAGCAGCAGGGGCGCGCCACCGGGCGCGGACGCCGGACGGCCGTTCGCCGCGGGCACGCCCGGCAGCGGCGGGGCCGGGATCCGCGCCAGGAGTCCACGGCTCGCCAGCTCCGGGGTCACGCCCTCACCGAACCAGTACGCCTCCTCCAGATGCGGATAGCCGGAGAGCACAAAGTGTTCGATGCCCAGCTCGTGGTACTCCTCGATCCGGTCGGCGACATCGGCATGGCTGCCCACCAGCGCCGTACCCGCGCCGCCCCGGACCAGACCGACCCCGGCCCAGAGATTGGGCGAGATCTCCAGGTCGTCACGGGATCCGCCGTGCAGGGCGAGCATCCGCTGCTGGCCCACCGACTCGCTCCTGCCCAGCGCCTGCTGGGCCGCCGCGACCGTGTCGGGATCGAGATCGGCCAGCAGCCGGTCGGCCGTCGCCCAGGCCTCCTTCGCGCTGTCCCGCGAGATGGTGTGCAGCCGGATGCCGAAGCGGACCGTACGGCCGCGCTCCTCGGCCAGCCCCCGGATCCAGTCGATCTTCTCCTTCACCTGGGCCGGGGGCTCGCCCCAGGTCAGATAGACATCCACGTGCTCGGCGGCGACGGGTCCCGCCGCGGCGGACGAACCGCCGAAGAAGACCTCGGGCAGCGGATCGGGCGGCAGCGCGGTGAGCCCGCCCTCCACCTGGTAGTGCTCACCGTCGAAGTCGTACGGACGCCCGCCCCAGACACCCCGGATCACCGACAGGAACTCCGCCGTCCTGGCGTAGCGGCGGTCGTGGTCGAGATGGTCCCCGAAGCGCCGCTGCTCGGTCGAGTCGCCGCCGGTCACGACGTTGAGCAGCAGCCTGCCACGGGTGACCCGCTGATACGTGGCCGCCATCTGCGCCGCCAGCACCGGCGAGATCAGCCCCGGCCGGAAGGCCACCAGGAACTTGAGCCGGTCCGTCTGCTGCGCCAGTGCCACCGTCGTCAGCCAGGAGTCCTCGCACCAGGTGCCCGTCGGTGTCAGCACCGCTTCGAAGCCGAGTTGTTCGGCGGCCTTGGCGATCTGCGCGAGATATTCGATGTCGGGCGCCCTGACGCCGCTCACCGGAGTGATCCTGGAGCGCTTGATGCCGCCGTCGGTGTACGCGTGACGGTCCACGAGCGTACGTCCGTCGCCCCCGGTCGGCAGGAACCAGTGCAGATGGATGCTCATCGGGAAGTGGCCTTTCCGTAGCTGCGCGCCGGCGAGGTCGAAGGCGGCAGGTCCTTGTTGAAGCGGTCGTCCACGTACTTGGCGATGTCGAACCGGCGGGGAATCAGTTTCAGATCGGCGAAGGTGTCGGCGATGACCTGCTCGGAGTCGACGGCGAGCTGGTCGAGGGCGACCGGCACCCGGGTGCCATGGGTCAGCTTCACGGCGTCCAGGGCCACTTCGTACGGCAGTCCCGTCTCCTTCGCCCAGACCTCCGCCCACTCCTCGGGGTGGTCGAAAACCCAGTCCTGGGCCCGGCGCAGCCGCTCGACATAGTCACCGATGGCGTCCGCCTTCGCCTTGTCCGCGAGGGCGGAGGGCGCGGCGACCTGGAAGTTCAGACCGTTGACGACGCCCTCGCCGTCGGTCAGCACCCGCCCCTGTCCGGCCTGGAGCACCTGCGAGGTGTACGGGTCCCAGACCGCCCACGCGTCCACCTTGCCGCTGGTGAACGCGGCGAGCGCGTCGGCCGGCTGCAACAGTGTGACCTTGATGTCGTCCAGTGTGAGACCGGCCTCCTCGAGCGAGGCGATGAGCTGGTAGTGCGCCGAGCTGCCCTGGGCGACCGCGACCGACTTCCCCTGGAGATCGGTGGTCCTGGTGAGCGGGGAGTCCTCGCGTACGAGAATGGCCTCGCCCCGGGAGGAACCGTGGGTCGCGGCCACGATCGTGATCTTCGAGTCGGCTCCGGCGGCGAAGACAGGCGGAGTGTTGCCGACGGAACCGATGTCCACGGCCTTGGCGTTGACGGCTTCGAGCATGGGCGGACCGGAGGTGAAGGTCGACCACTTGATCTTGTAGGGAAGATCGTCGAGTTCACCGGCGGCGCGCAGGACGGCCTCGGAACCGCCCTTCTGGTCACCCACGTTGAGGGTCAGGGAACCCTTGCCGTCGACGGAGCCGCCCCCGCCGCCCGAGTCGTCGGCGGACGAGGTGCCGGAGCAGGCGGCGAGCAGGAGCGTGAGGGGGAGGAGGACGGCGGGCAGGAAGCGTTTCATGGGGCGAGTCGCTTTCTGGGGAGGGGGGAGGGGGAGAGGGCGCGGGGAGTGGGGAGAGTGCGCCGGGGTGCGCGGGAAGGTCGGACGTCGAACGGGGTGGGGTTGAACGGGGCGGTGGTGCGCGGGGTGGTGGCGAACGAGGCGGTGGTGCGCGGCACCACGCGGGTGCCGCCCGGCACTACGCGACGGCGCTGGGGGCGGCCGGTTCGTCGACACCGAGTTCGGTGAGCAGGCGTGAGCGCAGCGCCGCGAAGCCGGGATCGCCCACGGAGCGCGGACGGTCCAGCGCGACATCCGTCTCGTACGCGATGACACCGTCACGCATCACCAGCGCCCGGTCCGCGAGGAGCAACGCCTCCTCCACGTCATGTGTGACCAGCAGGACCGCGCAGCCGCGCCGCTGCCACAACTCGGCCACCAGACGCTGGGCGTTGAGCCGGGTCAGCGCGTCCAGCGCGCCGAACGGCTCGTCGAGCAGCAGCAGATCGGGTTCCCGTACGAGCGCCCTGGCCAGCGAGGCGCGCTGGGCCTCGCCGCCCGACAGCGTCTTGGGCCAGGCACCGGAGCGATGGCTGAGCCCCACTTCCTCCAACGCGATCTCGGCGACCGCTCGTTGGGGCTTCCCGTCGAGACCGAGCAGTACATTGCGCCAGACGCGTTTCCATGGCATCAGCCGGGGCGCCTGGAACGCGACGGCGCGCCGCTTCGGTACGAGCACCGTGCCCTCGATATCGCGGTCGAGTCCCGCGAGCACCCGCAGCAGCGTCGACTTGCCGCAGCCGCTGCGGCCCAGCAGCACCGTGAACTCCCCGGGACGCAGCGTCAGATCGAGCTTGTCGATCACGGGCCGTCCGTCGAAGGCGCGGGTCAGCCCCTCGACCCGTACCGCGGTGCCCTCGGACGCGCCGCCGCGCGGACTCGGACTCACTGGCCCTGGAAGGTCGGTCGCCATTGCAGCAGCAGCCTTTCGAGAGTGCGGACGACGGCATCGGCGAGCAGACCGAGAAAGGCGTAGACGACCAGGCAGACGACGATGACATCGGTACGGAAGAACTCCCGGGCCTGGTTCATCAGAAAGCCGATACCGGCGTCCGCGTTGATGGACTCGCCGAAGACCAGCGCGAGCCAGGCGGTGGCGAGCGAGTACCGCAGACCGGTCATCGCCCCCGGCAGCGCGCCCGGCAGTACGACATGCCGGACGAGTCCCCACCGGCCGAGCCCCAACGACCGCCCAGCCTCGACGAGTTGCTCGTCGACTCCGCGAATTCCCGCGTACACGTTGAGATAGAGATGGAAGGCGACACCGAGCGCGATGAGCGCGATCTTGGGTGCCTCGCCGATACCGAGCCAGATGATGAAGAGCGGGATCAGTCCGACCCAGGGCACGGTACGGAGCATCTGTACGGTCGCGTCGACCAGATCCTCACCGAGCCGGGAGAGCCCCGAGACGAGGGCGAGCGAGATACCGATGACCCCGCCGAGCAGCAGCCCGACGGCGACACGCCGGAGTGAGACGCCCATGGCGGCGGGCAGGGTCCCGTCCGCGATCAGATCACCCGCGGCGCCGGCGATCGTGCCGGGTGAGGCGAGGATGTCCTCGTGGAGCACGCCCGTCGCGCTGAGCACCTGCCAGACGAGCAGAAGCAGCAGCGGCCCGACGGTCCGGCGCAGCCACCGGGGTACGGAGCGCCGCCGGGAGCCGGGCGCGGAGGCGGGGACGATCGGCTCCAGATCGGGTCGCCGGCTCTTGGACAGGACGGAAATATCCGGCGGGGCATGGCCGAGAGTCATAACAGCTCCACGGGGGGCGACAGCACGCGGAAGGGGGAAGACGCGGCTCGACGTCCGTGTGCGCCGGTACGACGACGGCACACGGTCAGGGGGTTACGGCACTCATCCGGGAAGGAAGCCGGGACATGACCGGCGAGAAGAACGGCGCGGACGCCTGAAAAGGATCAGCGGCCGCGACAACACGCGGCGGACGCCACCCGCAGCAGGTCGATATGACCGCGCGTGGTGAGCAGAGCTGAACGCAACATGGCGCAGAACGTAGCGAGCGTTTCCGGATCCGGTCAATGGTGTCTCGGCACGCGGACGCGCGATCCCATGGACCGGGCGGCAGGATGGGGGGCATGTCCGACGCGTTCACCACCAGAATCCTGAACATCACCACCGGCACGCATGAGGCCGTGACCGATCTGACCCATGCCTGCGAGGAGTTCCTCCAGCAGACCGCGGCGGGCCGGGACGGCCTGCTCAATGTCTTCGTACCGCACGCCACCGCCGGGGTGGCCCTCATCGAGACCGGCGCCGGCAGCGACGACGACCTGCTCACCGCGCTCCGCTCCCTGCTCCCCGCCGACAACCGCTGGCGCCACCGCCACGGCACCCCCGGCCACGGCCGCGACCACGTACTCCCCGCCCTGGTCCCCCCACACGCCACCCTCCCCGTCATCGGCGGCCGCCTGGCCCTGGGCACCTGGCAGTCGGTCTGCCTGGTCGACACCAACACCGACAACCCCGACCGCCAGGTCAGACTCAGCTTCCTGGGCTGAACAAGATCGTCCAGGGTTTGGCCGTGATACTCCGTAACCGGACAGCCGCTGGAAAGCTCCTGGAGACGTCCTCGCTCACGGCCAAGGACATCCGCACCGGGCTCAACCAGTTCCGCACCACCTGCCAATGCCGCGCGCGGTATCGACACCTGGCGCGACCAGCCGCACTGCTGTGCCACCGGCCAGTGCTGCCGCAAGCTGCTCCTGCCGTTGACGCTCAACTACGTCCATTCCGTGCTCAAGTCCGCCCTGGAGAACGCCGTTCGCGAGGAGGAGATCCCGCGCAAGGTCGCCCGCAACGTCCGCACCGGCACCCCAAGGCTCCGGCGCTTCGCCCCCTCACCGCCGACGAAGCCCGTCAGCTCCTCACCACAGCACAAGGCCACCACCTGCCCGCCCTGTTCGAACTCGCCCTGCACACCGGACTCCACAAGGGCGAACTCCTTGGCCTCCACTGGAAAGACCTCGACCTTGACACGGGCATCGCCGAAATCCGCCGCACACCTCAGCGCGCCAGTGCCGGTGGTCTCACCACGCTGCCCCGTTATCTTTTTCGTGGCCTTGCAATGGGGCGCCTGGCCTCCGGGTCCGGTATGGCTGTGTGCCCCCTGTCGAAGTGATGACCTGGGGGGTGTTGCCGCCGGACTTCGGGGCACCGCTTGACCGCTGATGAGGGGCCTGACGACCACTCCGGTTCGGCGCAGTGCCGGACCGTCCAGGGTGGCATGTCTGCGTAACGTGGTTGCCGGCGTGTGGTGCCGCAGGGACGGCCGGGAGTTGAGGAGACGAGAGGCGAGGGGCACGCGCACATGGTCGACATGACCGCGATAGATCTCTTCCTCGGCCTGGACCTGGGCGAAGAGTTCCATCACGCCCATGGCCGGACCGGGGACGGCAGAACCGTGCACGACAAGCGGCCGTCCAACACCGAGCCGAAACTGCTGGAGCTGTTCACCAGGCTGGTGGCGAAGTTCGGCACCGTTTTGGTGATCGTGGACCAGGTCGCCAACATCGGTGCGCTGCCGTTGACGGTGGCCCGCGCGGCGGGGTGCCGGGTCGCTTCCCCACCGCCGGGCACCTCGCTTCCTACGCCGGACTCGCCCCGGGCACGAAGCCCTCGGGCACCTCGATCCGCGGCGAGCACGCACCCCACCGCGGCAACCGGCTCCTCAAGCGTGCCCGGTTCCAGGCCGCGTTCGCCGCCATCGGCTGCAAAGCCGACCTGTCCTCCCGGATCTGCTACGACCGCCAACGCGCACGCGGCAAGACCCACACCCAGGCCATCCTCCGCCTGGCCCGGCAACGCGTGAATGTCATCCACGCGATGATCCGCACCGGCACACTCTACGAACCACGCACCCCCGACGACGTCGGCCTCGTCGCCTGACGACTCCACCGCTGCTGCCCTCCAGGCCCCATCACGCCCGCGCACCGGCACGGCCGGTCCAGCTCTGCCGGCCACCGGGCTGCCCGTCACGCACCCGATCCACCGGGAACGTCCCGCTTCGCGGCACGTTCCCGGAAACCAGCACCAACCCCTATGGACCGACCCTGACAGGGTTGACGAAACAGATAGGGGCACCCCCAGGACGCGGGCCTCCGAGCGACGCATCGCCCTCCCCACCCGCTGCGTCCAGTCACTGAAGCGCCAGCACGAACAGCAGCAGCGCGAGCGTGAGGCAGCAGGCGCCGCGTGGCAGCCCAACGGGTAGGTCTTCACCACTGCGCAGGGCGGAGCGATCGACCCGACCAACCTCACCCGCGCCTTCACAACGCTCCTCCGCACGGCCGGCTCCGCCGCATCCGCTTCCACGACCTCCGCCACTCCACCGCCACCCTCCTCCTGGAACAGGGCGTCGAACTCGTCGTCATCAAGGAACTCCTCGGCCACGCCCATATCGGCGCACCGCCACCGTCTACGCCCACGTCCGACTCCGCCTCCAACGCGACGCCATCGACGTCCTCGGCCACGCCCTTGACCATCCTTGACACACGCACGGCAACGGCGGCGGACATCACTTGGTGTC
>NZ_JBSGVS010000110.1:0-16903 GCF_053608565.1 Streptomyces sp. NPDC055025 | reverse complement strand
GACGCCTGGCACGCACGCTCGCCGCGTTGTCGGAGTCGTCCAAGTACGTCCAGTACGAGCACGATCCTCCGCCTTGCGATCGCACGCACCAGACGCCGCGGGCCCCGGCCCTCCGGGCGGACGGCGCTACTTTCGAAACACGCCCTAGTGTCGCAATCCGATGGAGGGGGTTCGGTGGATCTCGATGCCCTGAAAACACATATATCCAGTCTGGGGAAGCCGCCGGCGCTGCGCGCCGCGGACGAGTCGCTTCCCACGCAACTGCGGGACCTACTGGCCACATTCACGAACGGCATCTGCCAGGGCGCGGCCGGCTCGGGGGAACCGCAGGTCGATGACGGACGTACGAAGCTGACGCTCTCGCTCACCTGTGCGCCTGCCGCCTGGCCCGCCGATGGGCGTGTGACGCTCACGGTGACCGGTGTGACGGTGACCGTGTCGGCGGAAGGTTCCGTCACCATGGCGCTCAGCGGCACGTTCGACGAGGTCGAGGTCGTGTCCACCGTGACCGCGGACGAGAACGGACGGCTGACCGCCGCCGTACGGCCGCGGCGGTCGGGGGCGTTCGCTGGCGCGCTGGAGGATCTGGGCGGACGTCTCTCCGACACGACCGTGTGGCAGAGCGCCCAAAACGGGCTGCGCGCATTCGATTTCGTTCTCCGGGATGTCGCCGGATTCGACTACCGACTGGTGAGGAAGGAAGGAGCCGTACCGGTCGGCTACGAGGTGACGTCCATGGCGCTCGTCGCCGCGCTCGACATCAAGGCGCTCCCGCTGGACATCGCCCTGTGGCTGCCCGATCTGCGCGTCACCGGTGCGTTGCGCGATCACAAGCCGCTCGATGTCCGGTCGCTGCTGGAGTCGTTCGGCATGCCCGTGAGTGATGTGCCCGGATCAGCGGCCATCAGCGAGCTGTCGTTCGCCGCCGCCCTCGGGGAGGCGTACATCGTCCGGATGAAGGCCACGGGCGACTGGGAGATCGGGCCCTTCGCGGTCACGGCCCTGTCCCTGGAGCTGTACTACGACGAGGTCCAGAAGTTCGTGGCCAACGTCGCGGGCACCGTCGAGATCGGTTCGTCGATCAGCATCGATGTCTCCGCCGCGCAGCTCGGGGGCGCGACAGGCGGCTGGACCCTCAGCGGCGGCATCGTGGCGGGCGGGTCCATCGGCGTGGGCGAGGTGATCGACGCCTTGCGTCTGCCCGATGTGCCACAGCCGCTCAGGACGCTGGAACTCACCAGCCTCTGGCTCTCCCACACCACAGGCACCGAGGTCTTCGACTTCCTGTGCCGAGGGGAGATCACCATCGCGGACGGGGTCACGGCCTCACTCGGGCTGACAGTGACCCGCGACAGCTCCACGACGCGGTACGGCGGGACGCTGTCCGTCGACGGCTTCTCCTTCGATGTCGTCTTCGACAAGGAGAAGTCCGGCACCGACATGCTCGCCGCGACCTTTCGCGGCGCCCAGGAGGGCGCCCAGGTCGTTCTGCGGGACTGGGTCGCGCACTTCTCCGCCGATCTGGCGGCGGACATCCCCGAAAGTCTGCGCATCGGGCTGAAGGACGCCAAGTTCGTACGGGTCAAGCCCCCGAACGGCCCGGCGCGGTTCCTTGTCGGTATCGACCTCTCGGCGGGCATCGATCTCGCGCAGCTTCCGCTCGTCGGCGGATTCCTGTCGGAGGCGGGCACGCTGAGCGTGGAAAACCTCCAAGTCCTCTACTCCTCCGGCCTCTTCGACGCCGCGACGGCCGCCTCGGTCAACGGGCTGCTGGAGCGGGCCGGGGTGGTGCCCCTTCCGTCGGCCGGGCTGAAGGCGGGGCCGGCCGCCCTGGCCGAGCTGCGGATCGGGCAGGAGACCACACCGGTCGCCCTCGGCCTGCCCTCCGGGTCCCCGGGCCCCTCGGGAGGCGGCGAACAGCCCATCGCACCCCAAGCTCCCGCCGCACCCCAGGCCCCCACCGCCCCCGCGGCGCCCGACACCCCTGCGGCACCCGACGCCCCCGGTGCTCCCCCGGCCCCCGGCGCATCCGGCGCGCCCACCTCCGGCGGTGTGTGGGTGACGGTGCAGAAGCAGCTCGGTGTGGTGCAGATCAACCGGGTGGGTGTGCTGTACCAGCACAACGCGCTGCTGTTCGCCCTGGACGCGGGGGTCCAACTGGGGCCGCTGGCCCTCTCGTTGGACGGTCTGGCGGTCGGCTCACCACTGGACAGGTTCGCACCGGCCTTCCACCTCGACGGCCTCGGGCTCGGCTACGTCGCTCCTCCGGTGGAGATCTCCGGGGCCCTGCTGCACCTCCCCGACTCCCAACTGGCCGACGGGGTGGCCTTCCAGTTCGACGGCACGGCGACGCTCGCCCTGCCGAGCTTCTCGCTGGCGGCCGTCGGCTCCTACGCGCAACTGAAGGACGGCGGGCCGTCGCTGTTCGTCTTCGCCCAGCTGGAGGCGCCCATCGGCGGCCCCCCGCCGATCCTGGTCACCGGACTGATGGCCGGGTTCGGCTTCAACCGGGAGCTGGCGCTGCCGAGCGCCAAAGAGGTGTCCGGCTTCCCCCTCCTGGTCCTGAACAAGCAGGGGCCCGACTCCGGCGGGCAGAAGCCCTCCCACGTGCTGGACGTCCTGGAGGGGCGTGAGCCGGCCGTGTCCGGTTCCCCGCCGAGGCAGTGGATCGCCCCGCGGCAGGGCTCCTACTGGCTGGCCCTGGGGGTGGAGTTCACCGTGGCCGAGGTGGTCAACGCCAAGGTGCTGCTGGCCGCGGAGTTCGGCCAGGAGCTGGCGCTGGCCGTGCTGGGGATCGCGACCCTCCAGCTGCCGATGCCTGCCGAGTCCGCCACCCGCACCTACGTCTACGCCGAGCTGGGCCTGGAAGCGGTCATCCGGCCCCTCCGCGGCAGCTTCGAGCTGTCCGCGCAGCTGTCCCCGGCCTCGTACGTGCTGACGCCCGCCTGCCACCTCACCGGCGGATTCGCCTGCGCGGTGTGGTTCGGGTCCAACCCCAACGCCGGACAGTTCGTGATCACCCTCGGCGGGTACCACCCGGCGTTCCAACGCCCCTCCTACTACCCCGATGTGCCGCGGCTCGGCATCGACTGGGCGGTCAGCGACAATGTGTCGATCACCGCGCAGGCGTACCTCGCGGTGACGCCGTCGTGCGCGATGGCCGGCGCCAGGCTCAGCATCGTCTTCCACGCGGGCGGCTTCCGGGCGTGGTTCACCGCCCAGGCGGATGTGCTGCTGTCCTGGCGGCCGTTCTTCTTCACCGCGCGCATCTCGGTGAGTATCGGCGCCTCCTACCAGATCGACGTCGGGTTCATCCACAAGACGATCAGCGCGTCGGTCGGCGCGACCCTGGAGCTGTGGGGGCCGCCGACCGGCGGCTCGGTCACCGCGCACTTCGCGTGCTTCTCCAAGACCATCGGCTTCGGCCCCGGACGCTCCGGAACCGGCACCGAGTCGCTGGGATGGGACGAGTTCGGCAGCATGTTGCCGAAGCCGGCGGAAGTCGTCACCATCGCGCCGGTCAGCGGCGTGGACAAGACCATCGACGACACCGCCGGAAATCGTGGCAACAGCGGGAAGGTCTGGCTCGCTCGCTCACGTGACCTGCGTTTCTTCACCCAGTCCGCGGTGCCGGCCAGCCATCTGCGGGTGGGACAGGCCCCGCTCGCCTCAGCGGAGTCCGGTGACGGGCCCGGGGTCGACATCCGGCCCATGAACCGCACCGGCCTGGTCGGTGAGCACCGTCTGAAGCTGTACTACGAGGACACGCTCACGCCGATGGACGGCTGGACACCGGCCCCCCGCACCCACGCCCTTCCCGCGTCGCTGTGGGGCGCCCCACCGGTCCCGTTCAGCCAGACCCCCGGTGCGCCCAGCGCCGATGTGCTCCCCGGCCGGCCGGTCGGCTACGACGTCCAGGCGCCCCGGCCCGAGCTGGCCGCCTCGCGCGGGGTCTTCCCGCTCAGCGAGTACGAGGCGGACGAGATCCCGCCCGGCCTGGCGCCTCTGCCCCAGCACCCCGCCGCCAACAGCGACTTCGTCTCCGTACCCGACAGCTCCTGCGTGGACCTCATCGGGCGCGCCGACCGCGGCGAGGCGAGAACCGGACGCGACCAGGTGTACGCGGCCCTGGCCGACGCCAAGCTGCTCACCGGCGGGAGCGACACCCTGACCGCCCTGGCAGCGGGGGCCGGCCACTTCTACAGCCAGGCGCCCATGGCCCAGAACCCGTCCCAGGACCCAGGGAGCCGGACGTGAGCCCGAGCCCGCAGCACCCCGCCCGCGACACCATCCCCCTCGGGGACATCGAACTGCACGACCACTATCTGCCCGCCCTGCCCGCGGGCGACTACCGGATCGAGGCCACCCACACGCTGCGCACCGGTGCGGACGAGAACGCGCAGGTCGTCGGTGTCCCGTTCCGGGCCGTCCAGAGGTTCACCGTGCGCGCCCCCCAAGTGGCCATCGACACCACCGCGGTGGTCGCCAGACAGCCCCCGGAGGCCTCCGGCGGCCGCTTCGCCGAGGTCCTGCCCCACCTGGTCCTCGGCGACCCCCTGCTGCCGTGGGAGCGCCCGCTGCGCGGGGCGTCGCGGACCACTCCGTGGCTGGCGCTGCTGGTCCTCACCGACGACCAGCTCACCGGGGGCACGACCGCCCCGACCCGCACGGTCTCCACCACGGTGGGCGACTTCCTCGCCCCCGACCCCGCCGTGCTCAAACCCGATCTGCCTCTGGAGGCCGACATCGGCCAGGACGATCCGTGCGACTTCATCGAGGTCCCCACGGCGGTGTTCCCCGAGGTGGCGCCCCGTCTGGACGAGATGCGGTACCTGGCCCACTGCCGGGGCGCCAACACCGGGGACCGGCCCATCCTGGGCATCGAGGAGGACGGGCTGTTCTCCGTCGTCGTCGCCAACCGCTTCCCGGCCGCCGCCCCGCCCGGCTCACCCCCCGACGCCGCCACCAAGAACATCGTGCACCTGGTCTCCCTGGAGGGCCACGAGCGGATCCTCGTGGACGATCCGGACTTCCAGGGCCGTACGTCGGTCGCGCTGCTGTCCCTGTGCAGCTGGTCGTTCTGGGCCTACCCCGACGGCAACGCGCACTTCCGCGCCCTCGCCGAGGGGCTCACCCGCACCCCGGACGGCTCCCGCCCGGCGACCCGCGAGGAGATGTGGCTGAAGCTCGCCTCCCCGTACCAGGACAGCGGCGACACCCCGGCCGCCCGGCGGCAGGTGGCCCGGCGGATCAACGACGGCTATGTGCCGCTGCCGTATCTGACCCGGTCGGGCGAGACCACCTACGGCTGGTACCGCGGGCCGCTCACGCCCGTACTGCCCCTGGCGACCGACCGGGTGGCGACGGCCACCACCGCGGACTCCCTCATCGGCTACGACCCCGCCTGGGGCAGCTTCGACGTGTCGCTCGCCGGCGCGTTCGAGACCGGCCGGGCGCTCGCCCTCGCCGACGCCCCGTTCGCCCAGCACCTGATCGCGTTCAAACACGCCACCCGCGACCTCGCCGACACGCTCTACCACCAGGCCACCAGCAGCCATCTGCCGCCGGACCCCGATGGGCGGCAGCGGCCCCTGACCGCGCGCGCGGCGTTCGGCACGCTCCTCGACGGCCATCTGCTCACCACTCTGGGCGCGCCGCCGACAACCCCTGACGGCACATGGTCGCCGCCGGCGCCCGCGGCCCCGCCGGGCGACCCGACCCGGGAACTGAGCGACTTCCTGCGGTCCGACGCCGCCCGCGCGGCCGTCACGCGGGCACTCGACGAGGACGACGGCCTCAAGGAACACCTCACCCCCGTCGTGAACTGGCTGGGACGGCTCCTGCTGCTCCACCCCGTACCGTTCACCCATCTGGTGCCCGACGAGCGGATGCTGCCGCCGGAGTCGCTACGCTTCTTCCACGCCGACCCGAACTGGCTGGACGCGCTGGTCGGCGGGGCCCTCAGCATCGGCGCGCAGTCCAGCCGCGACACCCTCCAGGATCAGATCGTGGCCGCCGCCGTCCGCGCGGCGGCGGCCTCCGAGGCGGCCGGGCACCGCGATACCCAGCGCGGTGGCCCCGACGGGGAGGCGCCGGACACGCCGACCCCTGCCCCCGGTTCCGTCTGTGGTCTGCTGCTGCGCTCGGCGCTCGTCTCCGGCTGGCCGAACCTCGCCGTACGGGCCCGCGACCGGGCGGGCGAGCCGCTGCCGGTGCTGCGGATGGACCATCTCTCGCCCACCGTACTGCTGTGCCTGTTCGACGGAGTGCCCGCGACGGTCGAACTGGGGGAACCCCAGGAGGGTTTCCGGTTCGGTGTCGAGGACGACGGTCTGATCCCGCTGCGGAACACGCTGCGGTCGCCGGATTCCGGCCGGGACGTGCCGCTCGGTGAGCAGCTCGGCCCCGATGTCACCTTCCCCGTCCTGGACCACCTCCGCCCCTCCGCCGGCGGACACGTCCGGGTCCTGGACATCGGCTCGCTCATCCCCGCGCTGACAGCCGCCCTGGACGCCGCGCACGGCACCACCGTCGGCCCGGTCGGCCCCGCCGATCTCGCGATGCAGCTGGTCAAGGTCCCCGAGGCCATCCGTTTCAACGGTCCTGAAGGAGGCCGATGATGAGCACTCGCCCCGCCCTCGTGGTCCCCGTCTCCCTCGACGCCCTGGTGGTGAATCCGGCCCTCCTGCGCCAGGACGGCTTCCGTACCTGGCGCCCGAACTACCTGGCCCTGGACGACTACGAGAGCCCCGAACCGGACGAGGGTGACCGGCAGAGCAACGACCCGCTGTTCGCGCACACAGGGGTGCACCTGCACTGGACGCTGCCCAGAGGGCTGCGCCACGGCGTCGAGGACCCGGCCACCGGCGAGGTCCGCTACCCGCTGGTGCCCAACCGGTGGCTCGTCACCCGCTTCAGCGGCACCACCACGCGCCGCGCCAAGGCGTGGGTGATCGAGAGCGACTGCCCGCACACCCCCTACGCCCGCCAGGCGGGCCATCCCATCGAGCACTCCAGCCCCTACCTGGTCACCGCCGACATCCTCCGCGACTGGCGGGCGAGCCCCGACGCCTACCGCGGCGCGAGGACATCGGACGCCCACCAGGTCCACATCGGGCTCGCCTTCCCGCTCTCCGACACGACGCCCTGGACGGAACGGGCCGCGCGGGACCCGCTGTTCCTCACCGCCATGAACACCGGCGACCCGTACTTCACCACCTACACCCCGCACAACACCAACGTCTTCTCCTTCCTCGACGACCTCTCCGACCTCACCTCGGCGGACACGCTCGGCTACCAGGTCATCGGCTGGTACTCCGATCCGGACGCCGATGTGCTCGCCTCACGCCCGCCCGGCACCTCCTACGCCGACCAGCTCACGCACCTCGGCTGGCAGGACCCGCGCCTGACCGGCGGCCCCGCCCCGGACCCCTCCGTCGCCCCGGCCGTCCGCAGCCTCTACCAGGGCCTTGCCCTGACCGTCTCCTGGAACCCGGCCGCCACCACGGCCCCCGCCCCCGACCCCCTCCACACCATCCAGGACAACGGCGCGCTCGACGTCGCCATCGGCAACACCACCGAGGACGCCTTCACCGCGCTCGCCGGACACGCGCTGCACGCCGCCGGCGCCCGGCCCGCCGCCGCGGACATGCAGCTGCTCCGCGCGTTCCTGCACAACCTGCTGTCCGTCGCCGACGAGAAGGGCGGCGACGAGCGGGTACGCCGCGGTGTCCACAGTGCCTCGTTCGGTGCCTCGTCGGGGGGATACCGCTGGACCGTGGCCCCGCCGCCCGCCGACGCGGCGGCCGGGGGAACGGCACCGGAGCCCTTCACCCCGCCGGACTGGCTGGCCACCCTCAACGAGGACCAGCGCCTGCTGGACGAGCAGCTCGCCGAGGTGCACGCGCTCCAGTGGCGGCTGAACGCCCTGTGGCTGAAGAACGGCCTCGCCGACGTACTGTTCCCGCCTCCCGGCGACGCGCCGGACCAGGAGCTGATGCGGGCGGAACTGGACCCGACCCGGGAGGGGTCCCTCGCGCACACGGTGCGGGTGAAGACCGCCCAGGCCCGCGCCCAGGCGGCCGAGGTGCCCCAGCCGGACCGGTCCGGTCCCCACGCCAACGCCCATGACGCGCTCCTCGCCGGGATCCACTCCTTCGCCCAGGCCAAGGGGCTGGCCGAGGGCGCCACGCTCAAGGCCGTGCCCAGGCCCTCGTACTGGCACAGCGGCAACCCCGTGGTGAGCCTGTCCGGGATCCGTCCCCCGGCCGATGCCACCGTCCCCGACGAGGCCGTGCCCGTACGGCCGCTCACCGACGACGCCTCCCCGCTGGTCAGCGCCGTCACGATCCGGGGAAGAGCCGTCACCGCGGCACCGGGGCAGGGCCCGATGCCCGCCCTCCCGGGCCTCGGCGCGCTTCCGCCCGAGATTCCCGGGCTGCTCACGGAGTACTTCCTGCTGGACCCGGGCAACGCCCCCGCGCTGGCCGGGTCCACCGGTCTGACGGCGGACGAGGTCACCGCCGCCCTCGCGGCTCACCGCCCCGCCGACTACACCGGCACCCTGCCCGCGCTGGGCCTGGACCCCTGGGCGCAGCCCTGGGAACCGCTGTTCATGGAGTGGAAGACCGCCTACCGCCATATCCCCCACACCGTCGGCGACCGGCGCTGCTGGGCCTTCGACGGCACCGACTACCGCTGCACACCGGACGCGGCGATCGAATCGGAGCCGGTCACCGTCAAGGGCATCTCCGCCCTCGGCCCGCACCCCCGCTCCCTGTTCGCCGCCCGGCTGAAGGAGTTCGTCTCCCACCACGGCTCCACCGACCAGCGCGCACAGCTCGACTCCTGGCTGTCGGCGATCGGCGACTGGGGCTTCCTCGCCCAGGAGCTGACCGGATTCAACGACCGCCTCGCCGCCCGCGACACGCGCGCCTTCCGCCGCCCCACCGCCCACGACACCGGCTCCCCGGACATCGCCGGCCTCGCCGGCTACCCCGACGCCGAGACCGAGGACGGCCTGCCTGCCCGCTACCGTGGCCGGGTCACCAGCGTCCCCTACCTCCCCGGAGGCGACAGCGCCGCGTTCCACGAGACCCGGCAGGGACAGATCTACGTCGAAGAGCTCTTCCTCTACGACAAGTTCGGCCGCGTCCTCGACGTCGTCAGCCCCGACCTCCAGTACGGCGGCCTGCACGACTACCGCGGCTTCCCGCTCACGATCGACGACGCCCTCACCACCGAGACCTCGCTGGTCCCCACCGTCGCGGCCGTCGCCCAGCTGCCGCCGCGCCCCCTCCAGCCCGCCCGGCTCGACTTCGAACTCCTCGACGGCCCCACCGGCACCCGTGTCGTGGACACGGCCGCCGACCCCAGTCCCGTCGCCGGCTGGCTCCTGCCCAACCACCTCGACCACAGTCTGCTGCTGTACGACCCGACAGGCCGGCTCCTCGGCACCTACCGGCTGCTCACCGGCCCCGACGGCCTGCGCACCGGCCAGTGGGAGCCCCCGCCCGACGGCACGGTCACCACCCTCGCCCAGGTCGAAGCCCTCGCCCCGGCGGTCGCCGGCCTCCTCCGCTCCCGCGCACTCGCCACCGAAGCCAACCTCACCGCCTTCCTCGATGTCATCGACTCCACCCTGTGGACCACCGACCCCCTCGGCCGGCGCGCCGACCAGAACCTGTCCGTCCTCATCGGGCGGCCCCTGGCCCTGGTGCACGCGCGACTGCGGCTGACTCTCGACGGACCGCCCATCCGCGACACCGGCTGGGCGGCCACCCTCGACCCGCCACCGCCCGCCTTCACCGCCCATGAGTTCGCCGTCCGTCTCGGCGACCAGCCCGCCCGCGACGACGGCCTCATCGGCTTCTACCGCGCCTCCCCCGACGGGGGTTACGACTACAAACGCTTCGACAGCGTCACCGCTCCCGACGGAGAGCAGGACCACATCACCCGGATCGGCCCGCCCGGCGCCGAGAACCCCCCGCAGGACACCAACTACCTCCGTCTGACCTTCGGCGACCCCGCCCCCACCCGGCTGCTCCTGCTCCTCGACCCGCGCGCGGCCGTCCACGCGATCTGCGGGATCACCCCCACCGCCACCGTCACCGTCCCCTCGCGGCACATCGACGAACCGCTCGGCCATCTCGAGGCCCTCTTCCGCTTCGGCCCCGTCCTCACCGGCGAACACGACCGCGCCGTCACCTTCCCCCTGCCGGGCAGCAAGCACGGCAGCTGGTCCTGGCTGCGTCCCGGTCCGGCGCCGGGCCCGTGGACACCGTACGAACTGGCCCAGCCACTGCCGAACGCCCAGTTCGAGGGCGGCCCCCACCTGCTCGAAGACGGTCTGCTCCGCTTCCTCACCGAACCCGAGCAGGAGCAGGAGCAGGAGCAGCAGTAACAGCAGCTGGAACCAGCTAGCAGCAGCCCGACCTTTCCCGGTCCCGTTACGTATCTGGAGGCCCCGTCATGTCCGACCAGCCCAACCTCCTGCTCGGCTACCGCACCTCCACCAGCCCGGCACCGCTCCAGGCGAGCAGCCCGGGAACCCCCACCCAGGGCCGTATCAACCTCGCCGTCAGCGACGACCAGCAGGACGTCTACTGCGACCGGATCCAGATAGCCGTCCCGGCCGACGACCACGGCGGGGGCGCGTACTTCACCGAGCAGCCGAACTTCTCGACGAGCAGCGGCCGGTGGACCGTCGCGTCCCTCGTCCAGGTGACCGGTGAGGAGCTGGGCCTGGCCCAGAGCGGCCAGTTCTACCGCGCCACCTTCCGCTCCGCCGACGAGGAGTACGACCTGATCGGCGACACCCTGGACTTCGGCCTCAGCGGCCCGCTCAGCGCCTCCGCCGGCCCGCTCGCCTATTACATCCAGGAGCACTCCGGCACCACGCCCGACCGTGACAGCTACACGAAGAAGTCGCGCGTGCTGACCCTGACCGTCACCGAGCCCGTGTTCTACCTGCACAGCTTCCTGGCGCGCGGTGAGGCCGAGGCCACCGTCCCGCGAACGAAATTCAGCAGCGGCAGTTCCGTCCACCTCACCTGGGAGAGCAACGGTACGTACTTCCGGCTGTACGACGGCGACGGAGATCTCGTCCAGGAAGGGCCCGAGACCTACTGCTCCATCGGCTACGGCGTCATCACCATGGACACCACCTTCACGCTGGTCGCGTCCATGTCCCCGGAGACCGAGGGGGGCGGCTTTGAGCCGATCTACCAGTACGCCACCCTCACCCTCACCATCACTGACCCGACCCTGGAGGGACTGACCGTCCGGGACGACATCACGGCCCGTTCGGGGCTCGACGTGAGCGGGCGCATCTCCGCCGGCGGCGATGTCAGCGTCGACGGGGATGTCACCGCGCGCTCCCGCCTCTACGTGGAGGAAACGCTGAGCGCCCTCGGCGATCTGAGCGTCGACGGCGACACCACGGCCCGGGGCAGGCTCGACGTGAGCGGACACCTCACCGCCAACAGCGATCTCACCGCCAACGGCGATCTGACCATCAACGGCGATCTCACCGCCAACGGCTATGTCACCGCCGTCAGCGACGACAAATACGTCCGGATCCGGGAGCTACGCGGCCCGTACGGCGAGAAGATCTCCGTCAACAGCTCGGTCGACGTGCTCTCGGACAACGACTTCGTCATCCGGGAAGGGCTGAGCGTGGAGAAGGACATCAAGCGCGGCGGCAGCGGAGTCCTCGCCGACGGCGACGACATCGGACTCAACAACACGTACTACGAGGGCTGGCTCTACGCCACCATGTTCGTCACCGACAACCGCCGTACGACGGCCGTGTGGAACCCGGGCGACCGCGTGGTCGAGTCCTCCTGGCGGGTCTCGCGCGACTGAGACCGTACCCCGTGCGGCCGTTCGTCATCCGGCCGTGCTGACCCTGATCGCCGATCACCGCGCCCGGCATGACCGCGAGTGCGGGGCCGCGTGTGCGGGCCGGGTGTCACGGGCCGGGCGGGACGTCGGACACGCCCGGCCCGGGACCGGTCGACTCACGATCGCAGCCCCGAGGTCAGAAGCGGCTTCGGGCAATTCGGGGCCGTGTCCGGTGAAGAGAAGTGAGGGGCGAGGGTCCGGTCGTCGGCCTCGTCGCAGTGCCGGTGCCCGGATCGGACTTCCGCGTGGACCTGACGCACCTGCTCACTGCGCTGGGCGTGGTAGTCGGCGAGCCACCTTCTCACCCCGGCGCCCGGCGTATCCGACTCCCCCAGTGCGACGGCGTCCTCCAACGCGTGGTGCACACCCGACGCCTCAAGCAGACGGGCCGGATGCGCGGTGTCAGCGACCAGGGCGATCCTGCCCGATGCCCAGGTCGACGTCTTCTCCCGCCGGCGGACCGTCCACGCCCGCCAGTACTCCCCCATCGTCAGCACGTTTCGCGCCGCGTATCCGATCTCCGGAAAGGCCGCCAGCACCTGTTCCAGATCCAGTCGCGCACCGAAGAGGCGGGCACCGGTGTGGCAGTGCCGTGTGGCGGAAATACTCAGATACCCGTAGTCGGGCAAGGGGTAGTGCGACACATGCCAGCCGCTCCCCACCCAGGACGTAGCCGCGGCCTCCTGCCGTGCGCCGGCCGCCGATTCCATCGGAACGACGGTGCGATAGACCGCCACTTCCCCTTCCGGGACATCACCGGCCCACTCCGAATCCTTGGGGGCGATGGAGCGGGCGCCGTCCGCGAGGATCAGAGCATCCCCCGTGACGGTGCGTCCGTCGGCGAGCGCGACCGTCACCGACTCACCGTGCTGGGTGTAGCCGACCGCGCGGCTGTCGGTGCACAGTTGAACAGAACCCACATCCCAGCAGGCTTCGAGCAGCGGTTCGTACACATCCAGCCGGTGGGCCGTCGCGTGGGCCGGGCACGACCGCCGGCGGCACCCGGGCAGTGCCACCGAGGTGACCAGTTCCCCGGTCGAGCCGTCCATGACGTGGAAATCGTCGATCATCAGCGACCGTTCCCGTACGGCGTCCCCGACTCCCAGCTGGTCCAGCAACTGGAAGGTGCGGGGCACCAGCCGGACTCCCAGCCCGCCTTCGGTGAAGACCGGTCGCTGCTCCAGCACAACAACGTGATGGCCTCGCCTTCCCAGAGCAACCGCTGTGGCCAGACCACTGATGCTGCCGCCAGCAACCAGAATTCGCATGCCTCGATGATGGTCCCCTAGGGGCGGATCGGGCGATTCGCCCAGGCGGCATGTGTCAGATCCTCTCGGAGAGGTGACACGGATCGAAAGGAGGATGTTTAACCAACCCCGCGCCCGACTCGTCCCGTTTGTAATGAGTAGTCCATACGCTCCATCGAGGCCATGCACTGGCTCCACGGGCGAACACGGGCCCTGGCGGCGGCTATCACCTGGGCGACATGCGCGGCCGCCGCCAAGGTCATGTGCCGGTGCCAGCCGTCGGAGCCCCGCCCCTCGTAGTCGAAGGTCCCCACATGTGACGCGGAGCTCGCGAAATCCCGTTCGACGCGCTCCGGGAATTTGGCGAGGCGCAGCAGAACCCCCAGGGGAGTCGCCGTCAGGTTCGTGAGCCAGCAGTGCACCGCCTGCCCCTCTCCGGAGTCCCACTGCCCGAGCAGCAGCAGCGGCCGGCCGCCCCATTCCACCCGTACGCCGGCGACCAGGCTGGTACGTACGACACCCGTCGCCGGGTCCGTCCACTCCACGGGACGCCGCAGCATGCCGTTCTGGCGAAGCAGCCGGGCGGCGGGAAGCAAACGACGCGCATGCCCCGGCCCCTGGTCCAGGGGCAGATGGGCCGGTACGGCGGCGAGCAGGGGCGCGCCCGCCCCCATGTACCGGTCGAAAACCGGGCGCAGATCGGCCCCCGGGATGTTCAGGACGACCGGACGGGGCCCGAGCGGATGCTGGTCGACTCCCAGAGTCGCCGCCGCGACGCATTCCGCGATCTGTTCGCCGTCACGCAACAGGTTCCACTTCACGGGCACCGTGGCGTCCTTCGCGACCCCCCACACCCCGATGGCCCGCTGCCCTCTGGACGCCTGCGGGCCGGACGTGTCGTCAGGACCGGCCCGGTGGGGCCGCTGCGTCCTCCCCTTGGGGACCGGCACCGATCCCACCACCCAGGCGGCGAACCGTAACTCGTTGTCGGCATAGTGCCGAAGGGCCGTGCTGAGCGGTTCCCAGTCCCATGTGGACGAGGCGATGAAGTGGTGGAGACTCTGGGCCAGTTCGGGGCCACCGATATGAGACGCTATGTTCCGGACCGACTTGCGGCCCTCCGCCGCGACCAGTCCGCGCAGATACTGGTCCCCCCTGAGCCGTTGGTCGCTGCGGGGCAGATGGGCGAAGAGCGCCCCGGACAGCTCGCACAGGACACCGGCGTTCCTCGGGACAGGCGACACGGCCGACGGTGAGGTGACAGACCTCCCGGATCGCACTGTTCGCTGCGGGTTGCGCATAAGAAGTCCCCAATGATTGCTCGGTGTTCCGGATGTGACACGGAGTGCCGCACAACAGGACGCCACGCTCCCACGCCGAACGATCCATACATCGACATTTCAGGCATGGCGGATACCGAAGGGCAACGGAACCCGTAAGCGGTTCAGGAGTGCCGGATGGAAGGCATGCCTCCACGCGAAGTGAAGCGGAGGCAAGGCGGTTACCCCTCGTCGGTTCGGGAGTACTTCGTCTTGGCGCCTCGGAGTGCAACACGCATAACATAGCGTTACTTATTTTTGGTTGTCGAGTGCGGCCGGCTCCGGACGGAACAGCCCCGCACGACCCGTCCGGCAGCGCACGGCACATGCTTCTCGGCTATCCGGACGCTCACCCGGATCACACCGCCCCGCTCACACCTCCCCACTCAACCGAGGAGGCCCGGCCCCGTGAAGTGGGCCGAGCCGTCCGGATACGTGAACCGCCCGGCCCGCCGACCGGCCGGGCGCGGTCATGGGCGGGCAGCCGCCGGCCCGGCCGGCTCGGACACGGGTCGCGTTATTGCGTCTTCTGGGGAAGCACGGTGTCGGCGGCGCCCGTGTCGAGCGCCGCGGGTTCCGCGGACACGCGACGCCCACGGGCCCACATCACCAACGAGAGGATCAGGGCGAGGGAGGTGGCGAGGGCCGCGGTCAAGGTGACGGACCGGACGCCGAAGTCCAGGTCGATGGTCGTGCCACCGAGCCATGCCCCGAGCCCGTTCCCCAGGTTGAAGGCCGACACATTGGCCGAGAGCGCGAGGGCCGGCGCCGCGGAGGCCACGGAGAGAATCCGCGCCTGGAGCGCCGGAATGATGGAGAAACCGGCAGCACCGAACAAGAAGAGCGCGATGACCGCGGGAAGCTGATGGGGGCTGGCGACCCAGAACAGCAGGAGTGCGACGAGCAGCGCCGCCTGGGCGCGCAGGACTCCGCGCATGACGTTGGCGTCCGCGGCCCGGCCGCCCAGGATGTTGCCCAGCACCGATCCGATTCCGAAGACGATCAGCAGAACGCCCACCATGGGGGCCGCGAAGTGACCCACATCGCGCAGCAGGGGCGCCAGATACGTCGACGTGGTGAAGACCGCCCCCTGGGCAAGCACCGTGATGAGCATGGAGAGTTGGAGACTGCCGTTGCGGAACACCTTCAGCTGTTCGCGCAGCGAGGCATCCTCCACCGCCGTCTCGCTCCCGGTGGACAGGTTCCTCGGCACGAACTTGTAGACGAGAAGCGTGCACAGCACGGCGAAAGCGGTGATGAAGACAAAGGTGGCCCGCCAGCCCAACTGCTGGCCGATGAAAGTCCCGATGGGGGAGCCGAGCACATTGGCGAAGTTGAAGCCCAGCGCGATCTTGGCCATGGCGGTCGCCTGTTTGTCCGGCGGGGACATGAGAGCGGCCACGTGCCACGCCACGGCGGCGAAGGTGCCATGGCTGAACGAGGTGAAGACACGTGCCCCCATCAGCGTCGCGTAGTTGGGGGCCAGCGCCGCGACCACGTTTCCTACGATGAAGATGCCCATCAGGCCGAGCAGCAGGGCCTTTCGGGACCGCTTCACGGTCAGCATGGTGATGACCGGGCCACCGATGGTCACGCCCAGCGCGTAGCCGGTGACCAGGAGGCCGACTGTAGGTATGGACACGCCCAGATCGGCCGACATCTCGGGCAGGATCCCGGCGATGACGACCTCGGCGGTGCCCACACAGAAGACCCCGAGCATCAAGGCCAATAGGGGCAGTGGCATGGCGATCCAAGCCTTTCCTAGGGGAGCCGATCGCTAAGATGTATGCGATTGCATGCAAATCATGGCCGAACAAGAGGGTATGGTCAACCGCCGCAAGGAGTTACGCTGGGCTGCGGGGACGGTTGGGCACACGCAAAGCTCGTAGGACTCAGCGAAGGGCCACGTCAATGGAGACTTGGGGACCGGCAAGTGAACGGGACGAGATTGCCCTCTGGCGGCAGCTCTCGCGCTTGACGGAGCAGGTCAACTCGACGGTCGGCAGGCGGTTGAACCGCAGTCACGGGGCCACCATGGGCGAACTGCTCCTCCTGCTCTCCCTGTCGGAGCAGCGGGACGGCACTCTCCGGATTTCCGACATCGTCAAAGCCCTGGGGACCAACCAGCCGTCCGTCAGCCGGATGGTCGCCCGGCTGGAGGAGGCGGACTGGGTGGTGCGCCGCAGCGCCGTCGACGACAGGAGAGGTGTGGACGTGCAGGTCACGGAGGCGGGCAGACTGCTCGCCAAGACCGGGCAGCGGACACTGCGCAAGGTCCTGGCCGAAGCCCTCGACGCGGCCGCACTCGATGACTCCACGGCCTCCCTCGTCGCCCGGCTGCGGTACGCGCCGGCGGCATCGGTGGACTGAGCATCGGCAGCAGACCGAGCACCCCCGCCATCCCCCGAGCGGCCCCGGTCGCAGGCCCCCGCC
>NZ_JBSGVS010000109.1:0-17817 GCF_053608565.1 Streptomyces sp. NPDC055025 | reverse complement strand
CCCCGGGAACGCTCCCGGGGCCCGCGCCTCGTCTCAGCGGGTCGGGCGCGCGGTCACCCCGCCGTCGCGGACCCCTCGAACAGCTTGTCCAGGAACCGGTCCAGATTCGCGCGGGTCCTGGCTATCTGCTCGGCGAGGGTGAGCGACTCCTCCAGCCGGCGGCCGAGCAGGGTCTTCCGCTTGCCCCGGACATACAGGGGGCACGCGAGATCCGCGCACATGTAGATCCCCACGGCATTGCCCTGACGGCCCGCGGGCCCCGCCTTGGGCGCGCTCATGAGATCGACACCGGACGCGGTGTGGGGCGTGACACAGATCGAGCAGATGCTGGACTTGAAGACGCTCTTCTGCCCGGAGGACGGTCCGCGCAGCGTGATGCCGGTCCAGGCGCCGTCGCGCTCCGTGACGAGATAGCCGCGGTCGGGGGCGCCGGGATCGCGCCAGCCCAGAAAGTCCAGATCGGCCCAGGGGAGGCCGTCCAGATCGCGGGGGAGGCTGATTCTGCGGGCCTCGCCCTTGGAGCAGTTGACGAACGAGCCACGGATCTCGTTCTCGCTGAGCGGCTTCATGATGGCGAAGCTAACAAGTGCCCGAAAGGTGTGTCGCGGCATTTTCCGCCGGCGCTCTCCGGTCCTCGCCGGCGGTCTCCCGTCTCCCGCTCCCGCCCGGCTCAGAGGCCCACGTCCCGGGCGTGCAGATCCTCGAAGCTCTCCCGGCGCACCAGAAGCCGCGATCCGCCCCCGGAGACGGCCACCACCGGCGGGCGGCCCGTCATGTTGTAGCCCGACGCCATCGACACGTGGTAGGCCCCGGCGGCCGGAACCGCCAGTACATCACCGGGTCTGATGTCCTCCGGCAGCTCCACGGGACCGGCGAGCACATCGCCCGCCTCGCAGTGCCGGCCGACGACCGTCGCCGTCCGCATCGGAGCCGCCGACGTACGGCCCACCCGGCGGACCGTGTAGCGCGCCCCGTACAGCGCGGGCCGCGGGTTGTCGCTCATCCCGCCGTCGACGGCCACGAACACACCGCCGACGCCGCGCTTGACCGACAGCACCCGGTAGAGGGCGATCCCGGCCGGTGCCATGATCGAGCGGCCCGGTTCCACGGTCAGCGCGGGGACGGGAAGACCGTGCTCGGCGCAGGCGCTCGCCAGGGTCCGGGTGATCAGCTCCCCGTAGACCGAGGGGGCGGGCGCCGGATCTCCGGGCAGATACGCCACCGCGAAGCCGCCGCCGAGGTCCAGCTCCGGCAGGGTCACACCGTGGCGGTCCCTGATCGCCGCCAGGAACGCCACCAGCCGGCGCACGGCCTCCGCGTAGGGTTCCGCCTCGGCGATCTGCGAGCCGAGGTGGCAGTGCAGACCGGCGAGTTCGAGCCGGGACTGGCCGAGGATCCGGTCGACGGCGTCCGCCGCCGAGCCGTCCGCGATCGAGAGGCCGAACTTCTGGCCCTCCGTGCCCGTACGGATCTTGGGGTGCGCGCCCGCCTCGATGCCGGGCAGTACGCGCACCATCACCCGCTGGGGCTCGGGTCCTTGCACCTGAGCGGCGATCCTGGCCGTCTCGCAGGCCGAGTCGATGACGATCCGGCCGACGCCGAGGCGCAGCGCCGTGCCCAGGTCCTGGGGGGACTTGGCGTTGCCGTGCAGCACGATCCGCTCGGGCGGGAAGCCACGGGTGGCGGCGAGCCGGAGTTCACCCGCGGAGCAGACGTCGAGTCCGAGGCCTTCCTGCTCCATCCAGTCGACGACGGCCCGGCAGAGGAACGCCTTGGCGGCGTAGACGACATCGGCGCCGGGCAGCGCCCGCCGCCACGCCCGCGCGCGGGCCCGCACCTCGTCCTCGTCCAGGACATAGACCGGGGTGCCGTAGCGATCGGCCAGTTCGGCGAGCCCGACCCCGGCCACGGCGATATCGCCACCGGGCGCGAGGACGGCGGACGCGGGCCAGACGCTCGGCGCGTTCAGCTCACTGATCAGCAGGGACGGTTCCGTGGTCATACCGACATCGCCTCCGGCAGCTCCGGAGCGTGGCGCGCACAGGTTCGGACCGGGGCCTGCCTGGGAGCGGGGGCGGGTGCCGGGACCGGGGCGGGGGCGGTGAGCTGGGGGTCCACGGTGACGATCGCGGCGCCGAGCGGGGCGGCCAGCTCGCGCAGCACGGGCTCCGCGAGCCTGATCCACGCCTGCTGCTCGCCGAGGACTGCGGTCAGCCTCCGGGCGCTGGTGAAGGCGATCGCGGTCCGCGCGCCGAGCGGGGTGCGGGCGAAGCGCAACTGCTGTCCACCGCACGAGCCGAGCCGTACGGGTACGTACAGCGGCCGTGCCGCGGCACGGCCCCCGTCCACGGCGGGATCCGGACCGGGGTCGGGATCCGGACCGGAGTCGGAGTCGGGGTCCGGGTCGGGGTCCGACGCCGGGCCGGCGCCGCGGGCGGAGCCCCGGTCCGAACCGGGCTCCGCGCCCGCGTCCTCGGTGATGAGGCGCTCCATGGTGTCCTCCCAGGGGAGTCGTTCACTGACTGACACCAGGAAGCTATGCCCGGGGGACGGCGGATCGCCGGGACCATGACGGACCGTTGACCGGGAAGGCCCGCATTTTGACGTACTCCTGGCGCGGATCCCCTGACGCCTCTGGCGCGGATCCCATCACGCCCGGGTCCGGCCCCTCCCGCCTACGGCAGCAGACCGGCTCGTCTCGCCGCCACCACCGCCTCCAGGCGCGTATGCGTGCCCAGCTTGCGCATCGCCGAGCGCAGATAGCCCTTCACCGTCTCCGGGCGGAGCCCGAGCAGCTCCGCCGTCGTCACATTGGTCGAGCCCGCCGCGACACAGCCCAGTACATCCACCTCGCGCGGTGCCAGTGTGACCGGCAGCGGACGCGGGGGAGTGTCCGCCGGGCGCGCGGCGCCCGCGAGCCGGCCGCAGACGGAGAGCAGTTCCTCGCGCAGTTCCGCGTCCACGATCCGGGGTGCCAGCGCGCGCAGCTCGCCGTGGGCCGCCCGGACCTCCTCCCAGGCTCCGGCGCCCGCCCCCGCCGTCGCCTCGCGGGTCACCGAGAGCAGCCTCCGTACCTCGTCCCGTACGACGAGCGCCTGTTCCACATCGCGCGCGGCGGCGACCGCCGCGTCGAAGGCGCGCTCACCGATCGGCAGCGCGCTGCGCAGCGCGCCGTACAGCACCCCGCGCACCTTGCGCCGGACGACCACGGGCACGGCGAGCACGGAGCGCAGCCCCTCCGCCGCCACGGCCGCGTCGTACTCATGGCTGATGTGGCGCGCCTCCCGGTAGTCCGTGACCGCGCAGGGCCTGGCCATGGCGATCGACTTGCCGCCCAGACCGCTGCCCGAGGAGATCGCGAGCCCGCGCAGGGCGCTTGTCGCGGTGCCGTTCAGCTCGGCGATCCGCAGCTCTCCCACGTCGTGCGTCAGCCCGCCGAAAGCCACGGTCAGCCCGGTCGTCCTGCGCAGCCGCGCCAGCGCCGACCGCATCTCCACCGCCTCGGCCATGCCACTTCCTCCCGCCCGCACCGCGGCCCCTCCGCCCACCACCCCCGTCCGGGGGTGGTGAGACCTGCGTCACCAATTAAACGATGCTAGTCCCTGTAAGTCCTCAGCCCGTCCGCCCGTGCGGCGGTCCATCGGAGGGACGGACGGGACGCACGCCGGGGAGACGCGGGCCGGACACCCGGCGAGGTCAGGCAAGAGGAGGGCAGATGACGGCAAGGACGCCGAGCGGTCCGACCGAGGAGTTCAGAGCGGCCCGGGACTTCCTGCTGGCACACCGGGAGGACTACGCGACGGCGTACAAGGGCTTCTCCTGGCCGCGGCCGATGCGCTTCAACTGGGCGCTGGACTGGTTCGACCGGATCGCCGAGGGCAACGACCGGGTCGCCCTGCATCTCGACGAGGAGGACGGGCGGCAGACGCGCCTCTCCTTCGCCGAGCTGTCCGCCCGCTCCAACCAGGTCGCGAACTGGCTGCGTGAGCAGGGCGTCCGGGCCGAGGACCGGATCGTCGTCATGCTCGGCGACCGGACCGAGCGGTGGGAGACCGCGCTCGCCGCGATCAAGCTGCGGGCCGTCGTCATCCCCGCGCCCCCTCCTCTCGGCCCCGTCGGGCTGCGGGACCGTATCGAGCGCGGCCGGGCCCGCCATGTGATCGTCCGCGCCGAGGACACCGGGAAACTCGCCGGGGTCGCGGGCGGCTTCACCAGGATCGTGGTGGGCGCTCCCGCCGTCCCGGACGCCACCGGGGACTGGCGCTCGTACGAGGACGCGTACGCCCGGCCGGAGACCTTCACACCGAACGGCGTCACCCATGCGGATGACCCGCTGATGCTGTACTTCACCCCGGGCACGACCGGGCGCCCCAAGCTGGTCGAGCACACCCATGTCTCGTACCCCGTCGGTCATCTCGCGACGATGTACTGGATCGGGCTCAAGCCCGGCGATGTCCATCTCGACATCGCCTCGCCCGGCCGGGCCGAGCACGCCTGGTCGAATCTCTTCGCCCCCTGGAACGCCGAGGCGACCGTCTTCGTCCACCACCGAAGCCGCTTCGACCCGGTCCGGCTGATGGCCGCGATGGACTCCGGCGGGGTCACCAGCCTCTGCGCCCCGCCCACCGTGTGGCGGTCGCTCGTCCGGGCCGGTCTCCCCCTGCTGCGTACACCGCCGCGCGAGGCCGTCGCCACGGGCGAACCGCTCGACACCGAGGTGATCGAGGCGGTCCGCCGTGTGTGGGGTGTGACGATCAGGGACGGCTTCGGCCAGACGGAGACCGCCGTCCAGATCGCCAACTCGCCGGGTCAGCTGCTGAAGGCGGGGTCCATCGGGCGGCCGACCCCCGGTTTCACGGTCACCCTGGTCGACCCGGTGACCGGGGTGCCCGGCGTGGACAAGGGCGAGATCTGTCTCGATCTCTCCACCTATCCGGTGGGGCTGATGACCGGCTATCACGGTGACCCCGACCGGACCACGGCGGCGATGGCCGGCGGCTACTACCGGACCGGTGACCTCGGGGCCCGTGACGCCGACGGCTACCTCACCTACCTCGGTCGCACCTGCCTCGGTCGCTCCGGCGACGTCTTCAAGGCGTCAGGATCAGGGGGAGTTCCTTTCCGAACGCCGTTGAGCGACTGAGGAACGAACGACCGAGGTACGTACGACGGGGAAACGAGCGACTGAGAGACGCTGGTTGCGGGCGAGGGAGAGAGCGATGCGGGTACCGATGACTGTCACGGACTTCCTCGACCGGGCGGAGCGGGGGTTTCGCACCAGCCCCGGAGTGGTCGACGAAGGGGATCAACCCGGGCCGCCCGTACCCGTGTCGACGTACGGGCGGCTCGGCGAGCGGGTGCGGGCCTGGCAGGCGGGGCTCGACGCGCTCGGCGTGGGCGAGGGGGAGCGGGTGGCGGTGGTGAGCCACAACTCCGCCCGTCTGCTTGAACTGCTGTTCGCGGTACCGATGAGCGGGCGGATCTGTGTGCCGGTCAACTTCCGTCTGAAGCCGGAGGAGATCGAGTATGTGGTGCGGCAGAGCGGAGCCTCGGTCCTGTTCGTCGACCCGGAGCTGGACGCGGGACTCGCCGGGGTCGGGGCACGCCACCGCTTCGTGCTGGGCGAGCGGACCGAGACCGGACTCATGCGCTTCGGCGTCGAGCCGCGACCGTGGTCGAGGCCGGACGAGGACGCCACCGCGACGATCAACTACACGTCGGGAACCACCGCCCGTCCCAAGGGTGTTCAGCTGACCCATCGCAACATCTGGGTCAACGGTCTGACCTTCGGTCTGCATACCCGGGTGTGGGAGCGGGACGTCTATCTGCACACACTGCCGATGTTCCACTGCAACGGCTGGGGAATGCCGTTCGTGATGGCCGGACTGGGCGTCAAGCAGGTGGTGCTGCGCAAGGTGGACGGTACGGAGATCCTCCGCCGGATCGACGAGCACGGAGTCACGCTGATGTGCGGCGCGCCCGCGGTGTGGAACGCGGTGCTGGACGCGGCGGCGTCCTGGGAGGGAGAGATCCCGGGCCGGGACAGGGTACGGATCGTCTGCGCGGGAGCCCCGCCGCCGAGCAGGATGATCCAGCGGGTCGAGGAGGAACTGGGCTGGGAGTTCACCCAGATCTACGGTCTGACGGAGACGTCACCACTGCTCACCTTCAACCGGACCCGGCCCGGCGACGAGGACCTGCCCGCGGAGGAGCGGGCGCGCAAGCTCTCCCGCGCGGGACTCCCCGCGCTGGGGACGGGACTGAGGATCTCCGGGTCCGGAGAGGTCCTGGCCCGGTCGAATGCCGTGCTCAAGGGGTACTGGAACAAGCCGGAGGAGACCTCGGCCGTTGTTGAGGACGGCTGGTTCCGCACCGGGGACGGCGGCGCGCTGGACGAGTCCGACGGGCATCTGACGATCACCGACCGGAGGAAGGACGTGATCATCACGGGCGGTGAGAACGTGTCGTCGATCGAGGTGGAGGACACGATCTTCAGCCACCCGGCGGTCGCCGAGGTGGCCGTCATCGGTGTGCCGCACGAGAAGTGGGGCGAGACCGTCAAGGCCCTGGTGGTCCTCGCGGACGGGGCGACGGCGTACGAGGCCGACATCATCGCCCACTGCAAGCAGCGGATGGCCGGCTACAAGGCACCGACGACCGTCGAATTCCGTGAGGCCATCCCGCGCACGGCCACCGGCAAGGTCCAGAAGTTCAAGCTCCGCGAGCCCTACTGGTCCGGCCTGGAGCGCGAAGTCAACTGACCACGGGAAGTCAACTGACCGCGGGAAGTCGGCCGACCGCGGGCTGTGACGCCCGGTCGAACCGGCCGCGGGACTCCTCGGTGTGTTCCCGAACGCTGAGTCGTCCGGTCTTCACCGTGTGTGCTCCGGCATGCGACGGACCTGCCCCCGACGGATCGGTGCGGGGCGGATCGGCGTGGGGCGGATCGGTGCGGGGCGGTCACCGCACCGTCCCGGCCCGTGCTCGTCGCCATCCCGCACTGCGGGTGCTTTATCGCGGGTGTTTCATAGGACATAGGGCAAAACCCCATGAAACCCTCGATGTGAGTGTGAGTGGAAACGACATGGCCGGCAGTGAGCGGCGGGATGTGAACGGTGCGCGGTCCTCCCGGACCTCCGGGAGCCGGCACCGGGACGGCGCCGCCCGGGAGGAGCCGCCCCGGAGTTCCTTGGGGATGGGGCAGGCGTTGCGGGAGGCCACGGAGCAACTCGCCGTGCTTCTCGGCAAACAGCCCGAGTCGGTGTCCGCCGTCAAGCGCACGGAGGACGGCTGGCAGGCCGACGTCGAGGTGCTGGAGATCCCACGGGTGCCGGACACGACCAGCGTGATGGCGAGTTACCGGGTGCGACTGGACGAGGCAGGCCGCCTCACCGAGTACGAGCGCCGCGAGCGGTATGCCCGGGGCCGGATCGAGCGGTGACCGCCAGGAGCACGCGCGGCGGCCGCTGAAGGGAGTCATCGTGACTGTAGCGCCGCATCAGGGAGGCCAGGTCGCCGTCGGCGGCGGCGGAAACCTCTACGACGTCCTGGAGTTGATCCTGGATCGCGGGCTCGTCATCGACGCGTTCGTGCGGGTGTCCCTGGTTGGGATCGAGATCCTCAAGATCGACGCACGGGTCGTCGTGGCGAGCGTCGACACGTATCTCCGCTTCGCCGAGGCGGTCAACCGGCTCGACCTGGAGGAGGGGCGCAAGGCACCCGAGACGCTCACCGGCCTGGTCGGCGAGGTGACCGAGAGCGGGGCACGCGGCAAGAGCAAGGGCGCCCTGACCGGAGCCGTCGAAGCCATCACCGACTCTCTCCAGGGCGACCGGACACGGGAGCGGGAGGAGCCGGAGCCGGAACCGGGGCGCCGGAGCACCGCACGGCGCCCCGCCAGGCACCGGGAGGAGTGACGCATGTCCGTCTACGTCTACGCCATCACCTCTTCCGACTGCCATCCACGCCTCGACGACCTGCGCGGTGTGGGCGAAGAGGCGCCCGGCCTGCGTACCGTCACCGAGGGTCCCCTTCAGGCGATCGTCAGCGACGCGCCACAGAACCTGCGCGCCAAGAGAAGAGACCTCAGCGCCCACCACGACGTACAGCAGCGACTGCTGTCCGAGCACGCGGTGCTGCCGATGCGATTCGGTCTGATCGCCGCCGACGACGAGGCGGTGCGCGCGGCACTCGACGAGAACGCCGAGCCGTACGCCGAAAGGCTCGCGGCGCTCGCGGGCCGGGCGGAGTTCAATCTCAAGGCGGCGGAGGACGAGGACGTGCTGCTGCGCCAGGTGATCGAGCGTTCGGACCGGGTGCGGCGGCTGGGCGAGACGACACGGGGCGGCGGCGGAACGTACGAGGAACGTCTGGCGCTCGGTGAGTTGATCTCCACAGGGGTGCGGGCACGGCAGGACGAGGTGACCGCGGACATGATCGAGGCGCTGCGGCCGTACACCGTCGACGAGTCGCGGGGCGGCGCCACGTCGGAACACTTCCTCAATGTGTCCTTCCTCGTGGACCGGGACCGGGCGAAGGAGTTCACCGCCGCCGTGGAGAAGCTCGGCGAGCAGTACGCGCCCGACATCGAACTGCGCCTGAGGGGGCCGCTGTCGCCGTACAGCTTTGTCTGACCCGGAGAACTCCGACCCGTACAGCTTCGTAGGAAACGAGGAGTCGCACGATGGGCCTGCTGACCCAGATCCTGACCGCGCCGCTGGCACCGGTGCGCGGCTTCGGCTGGGTGGTGAACCAGGTCATCGAGGTCGCCGAACAGGAGGCGTACGACACCACCCCCATCGAACGCCAACTCGCCGAGCTGGAGAGGGAGCTGCTGGAGGGCCGCATCGACGAGGCGGAGTTCGACCGCCGGGAGGACGAGCTCCTCGACCGGATCGAGGCCATCGAGCGCGCACGCTCCGGCGGCCCTCAGGAGCCCTGGGCCGAGGAGCAGGAGCAGGGGCGGGTGGCCGAGGGGCGGGTGGCCGAGGAGCAGCAGGCACAGCAGGGACAGCAGGCGCAACAGGGACACCACGAGCCCGAGCGCTGAGCGACCAGGATCGAGGCCTGACGCATCGTGACAGATCCGACTTCCGCCCGACAGCCCCTTCCCCGGCCCGCGCAGGCCATGTCCCCGTACGGGCAGGGGTCGTCGGCGAATCTGGCCGACATCCTCGAACGGGTCCTCGACAAGGGGATCGTCATCGCCGGGGACATCCAGATCAACCTGTTGGACATCGAACTGCTCACGATCAAGCTCCGGTTGCTCGTCGCCTCCGTCGACAAGGCCAAGGAGATGGGCATCGACTGGTGGGAGCACGATCCGTCACTGTCGTCCCGGGCCCGGGAGGAAACCCCGCGGCCGTCGCTGGCCGAGGAGAACAGCCGGTTGCGCGCCGAGGTCGAGAATCTGCGCAGACGCTCCCTGGCCCCCGCCGACGAGCGCCCCGCCGACGAGCGCCCCGCCGACGAGCGCTCCTCCGACGAGCGCTCCTCCGACATCCAGTACGACGACATCCAGGATATCCAGGACGTCGAGTACGAAGACGAGCGCGACGACAGCGCGGACAGGACCGACACGGACAGGACCGACACGGACAGGACCGACGGGGACAGGGCCACCAGGGACAGGGAACGGAGAGCGCGCCGGGAGAGGAGGCGGTGACGGATGAGCGCGGACATGCGATACAGCTACGCGGTGACGCGCGCCGACGCCGCTTCGGACGCCCTGGACGAGGAACTGCGCGGGATACGCGGTGTGGCGGACACCCCGGTACGGCTCGTACGCGCGCACGGCCTGGCCGCGGTGGTGAGTCCCGTACCGGAGCGTGACTTCGACGAGAGAGCCCTCAAGGCCCAGCTGGAGGACCTGGACTGGCTGGAGTCGGTGGCCCGCGCCCATCACGCCGTCGTGGAAACGGTCTTCGCCCGTACCGCCCTCCTTCCGCTGCGTCTGGCCACGCTCCATCGCGACGACGACCGCGTACGGGACATGCTGAACCGGCGCGCGGAGGAGTTCGGCGCCCTGCTCGACCGGCTCACCGGCCAGGTGGAGTGGGGCGTCAAGGTGTACGCGCTGCCCCCGCCGCCCAGCTCACCGGTCCCGGCCACCACGACGGCCTCGGCGGGCGGCAGTCCCGGCCGTGACTATCTGCGGGGCCGCCGGCGGCAGCGCAGATCGGGTGAGGACGCGTGGCGCGCGGCTCGCGAGGCGGTGCTCCGCGTGGACGCCGAAGTACGCCCCCTCGCCGTCGACCGTGTCCAGCACCGCCTCCAGGAGGGGGAGCTGGCCATCGGGCCCGGTCGCAACGTCTCCAACGACGCCTATCTGGTCCCGCGCGGGAGCGGGGACGCCTTCCGGGCACGGGCGGAGGGCGTCGCCAGGAGCTTCGACGGCATCCGCGTGGAGGTGACCGGGCCATGGGCCCCGTACTCGTTCGCCGCCCCCGAGCGGACCGACGAGGAGGTGGGCGCCCCGTGACCGATGGCGCCCGGCCCGCCACGGGCCCCGACGACCGGATGGACGACGACGACCGGATGGACGACCTCGCCGGCCGGCAGATCGCGCTGATCGACCTTCTCGACCGGCTGCTGACCGGGGGAGTGGTACTGACCGGTGATCTGACCCTCTCGATCGCGGACGTCGATCTCGTACGGATCTCGCTCAGGGCCCTGATCGTGGCCGTCCGCGCGGAACAGCGTCCGCAGGGTCCACAGGAGGCTCCCGCTGAGCGCGCGGCCCTCGAACGCGCCCTCGGCCCGCCGCCCGGGAACGGCCCGTGAGCCGCGGCCGGGGCGCCGACCGGAGACGCGAGCCAGGACGCCGGGAACGCCCCTCACCCATCCGCGATCTGGACGAGGTCACCCAGGCCGCGTCGGACGTCTTCCGTCTGCTTCCGGCGGGCCCGGACGACATCCCGCCCGAGGAGGAGCGTGGCCGGCGGATCGCCCAGCGCCTGCACACCGATCAGGACACCGTGGAACGGGACCTGGTCAAGCTGGTGCTGACCATCGTCGAACTGCTCCGCCAGTTGATGGAGCGTCAGGCCCTGCACCGTGTCGAACAAGGGGACCTGACGGAGGACCAGGAAGAACGCGTCGGCGTGACCCTCATGCTTCTCCACGACCGTATGACGGAGCTGTGCGAGCGCTACGACCTCACGATGGAAGACCTCAACCTCGATCTGGGCCCGCTCGGGACCCTGCTCCCGCCGACGTGAGCGCGACGGCGTCCCGCCGGGCGTCGCGTGCGCGGCGCCCGGCGGAACCTCTCACCTATGCGGTGCGGTCAGGTCAGGCGATCACTTCGGCGAGCCGTCGCCACTCGGCGCGGGGCAGGGGACCCGGTGCGCCCGCGGTGCTGCCGGGCGTCACGATCTGAAGGGCGACATGGTCCGCGCCGGCCGCGTGGAAGGCGTCGATACGGGCCTTGATCCGGGCGTCGTCGCCCCAGGCGTAGACGGCGTCGATGAGCCGGTCGCTGCCGCCGTTCGCGAGGTCGTCCTCGGTGAAGCCCAGCCGCAGGAAGCTGTTGGTGTAGTTCGGCAGGGTGAGATACATGGCGAGATAGTCACGGGCTGTGGCACGCGCGGTCTCCGGGTCGGTGTCCAGGACGACCTTCAGCTCGGGGGCGAGGAGCGGTCCGGAGCCGAGGATCTCGCGGGCCTGCGCGGTGTGCTCGGGGGTGACCAGATACGGATGGGCACCGCCCGCGCGGTCACGGGAGAGTTCGAGCATCTTCGGGCCGAGCGCGGCCAGCACGATCCGTCCGGCCGGGACCTTCCCCTCGTCCAGACCGTCGAGATACTCGGCCATCGAGGAGTAGGGGCGTCGGTACTGCGTGGCGAACTTGGCGTGGCTGGCACCGAGGCCGAGCACGAAGCGCCCAGGGTGCTCGGATTCCAGCCGCTGGAAGCGGGCGGCGGTGTCGGCGGCCTCGTGCTGCCAGATGCTGAGGATGCCGGTGGCGACGGTGAGCCGCGATGTGGCCTCGATGAGCGGTACCGCGTGCTCGACATCGCCCATGCCCAGCCAGACGGCGCCGAAGCCGAGCTCCTCCAGCTCGGCGGCGGCCTCCGGCGCCTCACCGGCCGCGGGGCCCTCGGGGCGGAGCCCGGAGGTCCAGATCCCGTACCGGCCCACGGACTCCTGCAGAGTAACCATCGTTTCGTCTCCCACATGCCTTCGAAGTACTGCGATCACCGTGCCAACCCGGGCCCGGCCACCGGCTATTCCTGTATCGGGCCAGGGTCGCCCGTTCGGACCCGTTCCGGGCTCCGCGCGTTGACGCGCGCTGTCACGGCATCGGTCCCTCGCTGCTGCCGTACGGCGCGAACAGATCGAGCAGCCGGGTCCTCGCCTGGTGCAGCCGGTGGGCGAGCACCCCGCCGATCCAGAGCGCCACGGCCTGGCCGAACACCGGATCGCCGTAGCACATCCGCCGTACGTCGTCCGCGTCGAACTCGTAGGTGCGCACCAGCGTCATCGCCTCCGCCCCGAGCTGCCAGACGAACGGAGGGAAGAGCCAGGACCAGCCGACGAGACTGCCCGCGCCCAGCGACGCTATCTCCGCCGGGCGGCGGCCCGGCACCCTGACGTCGAGGATCACGCAGCCGCTGCGCACGATCCAGAAGCGGTCGGCGGACTGGCCCTCGTCGAAGATGCGCGTGCCCTCGGGGAAGTTCACCTGGCGCGCGCCGCGCATCAGCCGCTCACGGTGGACCGGGGAGAGGGCGTGCAAGGTGGTGTCGGTCGTGGTGGTCATGGCTGCCGCCTCCTCGGAGAATGTCGCGGCGGCCGGCCCACGAAGCCCCCGGCGGCCCGCGGGTTCCTCATATCCAGACTCCACCCGGAGCTGCCCTGGCGCTACGGGGCGTCCGCGTCCTTCCGCACACGGCTGTGCGCGTCCGCTTCTGCCGCCTCCCCGCCGAGGGGGGCGATCCCTCCGGTCCTGCCGGTCGCGGCGTTTTCGGGTTGGATGGAAAGAGTTCCCGATGCGGGCCGCAGGGCCCCGGGAGAGGAGGCGGACCATGCGCTTCGTCGACCGAACGGCCGCCGGGAAACGGCTGGCCGAGGAGCTGGAACGGATGGATCTCGACGATCCCGTGGTGCTGGGGCTGCCGCGCGGCGGGATTCCGGTGGCGTACGAGGTGGCCCGCGCGCTGGGCGCGCCGCTGGATGTGATCGCCGTCCGCAAGCTGGGGGTGCCGTACCAGCCCGAGCTGGGCTTCGGCGCGATCGGCGAGGACGGCGTACGGATCATGAATGACGATGTGCTCCGCGCCGCCCGGGTCGGCCCGCGCGAGCGCGCGGCGGTGGAGCGGGACGCGCGTCAGGCGCTGGAGCTGCGCCTGCGGCGCTACCGGGGGGACCGGCCGCCGGTCGGGCTGCTGGGCCGGACGGCGGTGATCGTGGACGACGGCATGGCCACGGGTTCCACCGCGTTCGCCGCCTGCCGAGTGGCGCGGGCGCGCGGTGCGGCGCGGGTGGTGCTGGCCGTACCGCTGGCGCCCCCCGACGCCCTGGGCTGGCTGGGGCAGGAGGCCGATGCCGTGGTGTGTCTGTCCTCGCCGGAGTACTTCGGCTCGGTCGGGCAGTGGTACGTGGACTTCGCGCAGACCAGCGACGACGAGGTCGCCGCGCTGCTCACCAGGGGCGCGATGTCCGGGGAGCGCGGGAAGCGAGGCGAGCGCGGGAAGACTCCCACGCCCGCTGACACCGGTCCGGACATGGGCATGGGTCCGAGCACGGGCGCGGGACCGGGTACGGGCTCAGCGCCGGGGGCGGGCGCGAGGCCGGAGGCGGCCGGGCATCCCGCCGGGGATCCGGAGGTCGTGATCGGCGCCGGACGGACCTCGCTGCCCGGGAGCCTGGTGGTGCCGGACGGCGCGCCGGGCATCGTGGCCTTCGCGCACGGCAGCGGAAGCAGCCGGCACAGCCCCCGCAACCAGGCGGTGGCGTCGGCCCTGAACCGGGCGGGCTTCGGCACCCTGCTGTTCGATCTGCTCACGCCGGACGAGGAGCGGGACCGTACGAATGTCTTCGACATCGGGCTGCTGGCCGAGCGGCTCACCCTGGCCGTCCGGTGGCTGCGCCGTGAACGCGCCCTGCCGGTCGGCTGCTTCGGTGCCAGCACCGGGGCCGCGGCGGCTCTGATGTCGGCGGCCGAGCCGCATACGGACATCGCGGCGGTGGTCTCCCGCGGCGGCCGTCCCGATCTGGCGGCGGGCCGGCTCGCGGAGGTACGGGCACCCACGCTGCTGATCGTCGGCGGCGCGGACACCGAGGTACTGCGTCTCAACCGGCAGGCGGCCGGCCGGCTGCGCGGTGAGCACCAGGTCGCCATCGTGCCGGGAGCCACCCATCTCTTCGAGGAGCCAGGCGCCCTCGAAGCGGTGGCCCATCTGGCCACGGGGTGGTTCACCCAGCACATGACACCGCACGGAGCGGTGGCGATGTCCGGACCAGACCGGCCGCACTGAAGCCCAGGCGCGCTGAAGCCCAGGCCGCGCCGAAGGTCAGGCGCGCTGAACCCCGGCCGCGCTGAAGGTCAGGCGCACTGAACCCCGGCCGCGCTGAAGCCCAGGCCGTGGCACCGCCGGCCGGGAGCACCAGGCGGCGCGGGAGCACCAGGCGAGCGGGGGACATCACGCGCCGGTCGAGACCAGTGCGTCCGCCGGGCCGTTGACCGGCCGGGGAGTGCCCGTGAGATCCATGACGAAGAGCGGAATACCCAGATCCTCGGCACGGGCGAGGGCGTCGTCCGCGTACCCGGCGAGGGAGAAGAAGACACCCGGCGCCGAGGCATGGAGCCCGTTGAGCCAGAGGCACTCGACGGAGCGCGGATTGACGGGCCGGGTGGTCGGTTCCACCTGGGCGACCACGTCCGGGCCGCGCAGATCGATCACGTACGGCGCGCCCTCCGTCCCCTCCCCGGCCCGGTCGACGCTGTGGAAGCCCAGCCAGCGCAGATAGAGCGCCGCGGCCGTGACCGCGTCATGCGCGGTACGGATCGTCAGCGGGCGGAACGACGGACGCGGTGACGCGGCGCTCCGCGGCAGCGGGACACGCGGGGGCGATCCCGCCGGCGGCGGTCCGGGCGGCGGTCCGGACTCGGGGACCGCCGGGGTCGCGGGGGCTGCCGGAGTCCCAGGATCCCCGGGGACGGCCGTGGCCCATGGGGCCACCGGGGTCACCGGAGCCGTCGGCGTCCCCTGTGGCGTCGCCGGGGCCGCCGGGCCCGTGGCGCCGGTCTCCCGTACCGGAATCCGTAGCACCGTTCCGCACGGACAGCCCAGCTCCGGCCGTGGCCACTGGTCCTCACGTCCGCACGCCCCGCAGCGGACGGCCACCCACTCCTCCGCCCAACCGCGGTATGTGACCGGCTCCACCGGTACGCCGCCGGCCAGCGCGGGCGCCACCGGAGCCCCGCACGCGCAGGGATAGACCGACACCGCGAAAACGTGCCGCCCGCCGCAGGACGGACAGCTCACCCACACGCTCTCTGTCACCACGTGCCCCCTTCGGCCACGATCCGTCGCGCTCGGTGTCCCATCGTCCACCAGGAGCGAGGCAGGGGGGAGGGTCTTCGGGCATCCCTTGACGCGGTACGGAGTCCACCTTAGATTGATTCCATATTGCAGAACTAAACTTCCGCATTACGGAATCGACTCTCAGGTGGCGCGACAGAGCCCGAATCCGCCGGCCGAAGCAGGAGTACTCCATGCCTCGAATGACCGCTGCCCGAGCGGCAGTTGAGATCCTCAAGCTTGAGGGCGTGACCAACGCCTTCGGTGTGCCCGGCGCCGCGATCAACCCCTTCTACGCGGCCCTGAAGGCGTCCGGCGGGGTCCACCACACGCTCGCCCGCCATGTCGAGGGCGCCTCGCACATGGCCGAGGGCTACACCCGTACCCACCCCGGCAACATCGGTGTCTGCGTCGGCACGTCCGGCCCCGCGGGGACGGACATGATCACCGGCCTCTACTCCGCGACCGGTGACTCGATCCCGATCCTGTGCATCACCGGCCAGGCCCCGACCGCGGTGATCCACAAGGAGGACTTCCAGGCCGTCGACATCGCCTCGATCGCCCGGCCCGTCACCAAGGCCGCGACGACGGTCCTGGAGGCCGCGCAGGTTCCCGGCGTCCTCCAGCAGGCCTTCCATCTCATGCGCTCGGGGCGGCCGGGTCCGGTCCTCGTCGATCTGCCGCTCGATGTGCAGCTCACCGAGATCGAGTTCGACCCGGAGACCTATGAGCCGCTGCCGGTCCACCGGCCGGCCGCGAGCCGCGCGCAGATCGAGAAGGCCGTCCGGATGCTCAACGCGTCGGAGCGCCCGCTGATCGTCGCGGGCGGCGGCGTCATCAACGCGGACGCCTCCGAACTGCTCGTCGAGTTCGCCGAGCTGACCGGCACTCCGGTCATCCCCACCCTGATGGGCTGGGGCGCCATCGCGGACGACCATGAGCTGAACGCCGGCATGGTGGGCCTCCAGACCTCGCACCGCTACGGCAACGCGACCTTCCTGGAGTCGGACTTCGTCCTCGGTATCGGCAATCGCTGGGCCAACCGCCACACCGGGAAGCTCGATGTCTACCGGCGGGGGCGGACCTTCGTCCATGTCGACATCGAACCCACCCAGCTCGGCAAGATCTTCCCGCCGGAGTACGGGATCGCCTCCGACGCCAAGGCCGCCCTGGAACTCTTCGTCGAGGTGGCGAAGGAGCTGAGGGACGCGGGCGAACTGCCCGACCGCGCCGAGTGGGCCGCCTCCGCGCGGGAGCGCAAGGCCACGCTCCACCGCCGTACGCACTTCGACAATGTGCCGCTCAAGCCGCAGCGGGTGTACGAGGAGATGAACCGCGCCTTCGGTCCCGAGACCCGGTATGTCACCACCATCGGACTCTCCCAGATCGCCGGCGCGCAGATGCTGCACGTCTACCGGCCGCGCCACTGGATCAACTGCGGCCAGGCGGGACCGCTCGGCTGGACCGTGCCCGCCGCGCTGGGGGTCGCCGTCGCCGACCCCGAGGCCTCGGTGGTCGCCCTCTCCGGTGACTACGACTTCCAGTTCATGCTGGAGGAACTGGCGGTCGGCGCCCAGCACCGTATCCCCTATGTGCATGTGCTGGTGAACAACTCGTATCTGGGGCTGATCCGCCAGGCGCAGCGCAACTTCGACATCGACTTCCAGGTCAATCTGGAGTTCGAGAACATCAACTCGCCCGAGCTGGGCGTGTACGGGGTCGACCATGTCAAGGTCGTCGAGGGACTGGGCTGCAAGGCGATCCGGGTCACGGAGCCCGATCAGCTTCTGCCCGCCTTCGAGGAGGCGAAGAAACTCGCCGCCGAGTACCGGGTCCCGGTCGTGGTCGAGGCGATCCTCGAACGTGTCACGAACATCTCGATGAGCGGCAGCGACATCGCGAGCGTGAACGAGTTCGAGGACATCGCGACGGAGCCGTGGCACGCGCCCACGGAGATCCTTCCGCTGGCCGGGTCCGACGCGGCGGCCTGAGCCGGCTGGAGCGAGCTGACCTCCGCCGTCGTCCCCGACCGAGCGGCGGCGGAGGGACGCGGCCCCCGCACCGGAGGGCATCCGGTGCGGGGGCCGTCGGCTTTCCACGGTCCTGGCGGGCACAGCTGTTGTCCGGGCGGCCCCGCGCGCTCCTGGGTGCTGGAGCTTCCCGCGGAGGTTCCGCCCGGTTCATGACGCGACACGCCCTCGACCGACCGACCGAGCGCACGGCAGAGCGCGGAGCACGGGGTATCCCGTGCTCCGCGCTCCGGTGGGGTTACCGGCGGCGGCAGCGCCTG
>NZ_JBSGVS010000108.1:0-18911 GCF_053608565.1 Streptomyces sp. NPDC055025 | reverse complement strand
CGGTTCAACCGGCCGGGCGCTCCCGCGTGTCGTGTCCTCGTGCCCCGGATCAGTCTTCGTCGTACTCGAACGGTGCCTGGAATCCGGTGGTGCTGAGGGTGCAGTTGAAGGGCGCGGGAATGAGGATCTCCTTGCCGAACGGCACGGTGAGACGGGACGCGTATCCCTTGGCGGCCGGCGACCAGAAGACGGTGGCGCTGTCCTCCTGCATGTCGAGCAGCAGATAGACGGGAACACCGGCCTTGCCGTAGCGCTCGACCTTGTCGACCAGATCCGCGTCCCGCGTCGAGGCCGAGGTCAGCTCCGCGATGAAGGACAGGCCTTCCCCGTCCAGATGGCGACTCGTCGTCCTCCGGGTCCGGCGGTCGGCCGCATGCACATCCGGCCCGTACGCCCGCTCAACGCCGGGGAACACGTAGAGCGCCGGGGCGGAGCTGACTCGATGACCCTCCGGGAGATGGGGACGGAGCTGATCGCAGATCAGATCCATGACGTCGAGGTAGTACGCCTTCGACCACGGCGACACGACGATGTTCCCCCTGATGATCTCGGCTTTGAAGCCGTCCGGCACGTTGAGCTGGTCGAGGGCCTCGCACAGCTCCTCGAAGCGTCGGGGGTCGTTGCCGTCTATCGTCGGGCGCTCAAGCATCACCGTCATGATGCGTCTCCCTCGCGCAGCAGGCCAGTCCGGTACTCAGCGTAACCGAGAGACGCTGGAGCGTGAAAAGCGGGCGCCCGGCCGGTCACGTCGACCGCCGGGCGCCGCGGTGCGCTGCGCGTGGGACGCGGGTCAGAGCGCGACGCGGACGTCGGCGCGGAGTTTGGCGGCGAGGGACGCCGCGTCTTCCAGGGGTGTGCCCTTGCCGGTGGCCAGTTGGGCCAGGTCGATCGAGAGGACATAGGCGACGGTGCTGTGGTCGGCCCAGATGCAGGTCGGGAAGGACGACGTCTGGCCGCTGTCCGTGATCTTGGCCTCCTGGCATTTCATGACGCCGTTCTCGAACCCGGCGGGGCTGAACTCCTCCGGGCTGCCGACCAGTTCGCCGTCGCCGGCCTTGTCCGTGGACGCCTCCGTCCTCATCTTGGCGAACAGCGCGTCGACGACCGCCTCCGGGTCCTCGATCTCGCCGTAGACACCACTGAAGGTGAGCTGCTTGCTCGTCAGCGAGTCGCCGCCGGACGTGTAGCCCGCGCCGATGTCCTTGGGGTTCTTGACGCCCCAGCTCTCCATGTCCTTGAGGTCCTTCTCGGACATGCCCGCGTCGCCGCCGACGCCCGCGTCGACCTTCTTGTACGTGCCGCCGATGACATCCGCGGGCGTCGTCAGCTTGTGCGGGCCGTCGTCCGCGACCGAGCCGCCGCCACCGCCGCCCGAGGTCAGGAAGTACGCGCCGCCCGCTATCACCGCGAGCGCCACCACGGCGACACCGATGATCAGACCGGTCTTCTTCTTGGGCGCCGGGCCCGCAGGAGGGGGCGGGTACTGGCCGCCGCCACCGTACGGAGGCTGCTGCGGCGGCTGCCCGTACGGGCCGGGCTGCTGCGGATAGCCGTACCCCGGCGGCGTACCGGGCGGCGGCGGCCCCTGCGGCGGCACACCCTGCGGCGCCTGCGGATAACCGTAGCCGGGCTGCGGCGGTCCCTGGGGAGGCTGCTGGCCGTAGGGACCGGGCTGCGGCTGACCGTACGGCCCAGGCTGCTGAGGCGGCTGGCCACCGTACGGGCCCGGCTGGTTGTAACTCATCGGTTCTGTCCCCTCCAGAAACTTATGCGTTTCGAACATCCTGACGGAAGAGACAGTGACCTGGGCCACCCGGGGCGGCTCCGTTACCGAACTATCCCGTTTCAGTACGCGCCCGTGACACCTCTAAACTGACCCCGTGACCGAGAACACTCAGCAGCAGCCAGCCAGCAACCCCGAACTGCCGACCCAGTACGCGCCGGCCGAGGTGGAGGGGAAGCTGTATGAGCGCTGGGTAGACCGCGGTTACTTCGAAGCGGACGAGAAGAGCGAGAAGCCGCCCTACACCATCGTCATTCCGCCGCCGAACGTCACCGGCAGCCTGCACCTCGGGCACGCCTTCGAGCACACGCTCATCGACGCCGTCACCCGCCGCAAGCGAATGCAGGGGTACGAGACGCTGTGGCAGCCCGGGATGGACCACGCGGGCATCGCGACGCAGAACGTGGTCGAGCGTGAGCTCGGCAAGGAGGGGAAGTCCCGGCACGATCTGGGACGTGAGGCGTTCGTCGAGCGCGTCTGGCAGTGGAAGAACGAGTCCGGGGGACAGATCTCCGGGCAGATGAGGCGGCTCGGGGACGGCGTCGCCTGGTCGCGCGAGCGCTTCACCATGGACGAGGGCCTGTCCAAGGCCGTTCAGACCATCTTCAAGAAGCTCTACGACGACGAGCTGATCTACCGCGCCGAGCGCATCATCAACTGGTGTCCGCGCTGTCTCACCGCGATCTCCGACATCGAGGTCGAGTACCAGGAGGACGACGGCGAGCTGGTCTCGCTCAAGTACGGGGACGGCGAGGACTCCGTCGTCGTCGCGACCACCCGCGCCGAGACGATGCTCGGCGACACCGCCGTCGCCGTCCACCCCGACGACGAGCGGTACGCGCATCTCGTCGGCAGGCGGATCAGGCTGCCGCTCACCGACCGTACGATCCCGGTCGTCGCGGACACCCATGTCGACCCCGAGTTCGGCACGGGCGCGGTCAAGGTGACCCCGGCACACGACCCGAACGACTTCGAGATCGGTCAGCGGCACAACCTGCCGAACATCACGGTCATGGACGAACGTGCCGTGATCACCGTGCCGGGGCCCTTCGAGGGGCTCGACCGGATGGAGGCGCGCAGCGCCATCGTCGCCGCGCTGCGGGCCGACGGCCGGATCGTCTCCGAGAAGCGTCCGTACCCGCACTCCGTCGGACACTGCTCGCGCTGCAAGACGACGATCGAGCCGCGGCTGTCGCTCCAGTGGTGGGTCAAGGTCGGGCCGCTGGCGAAGACCGCGGGTGACGCGGTCCGCGACGGACGGGTCGCGATCCACCCGAAGGAGATGGAGTCCCGCTACTTCGCCTGGGTCGACAACCTCCACGACTGGTGCATCTCGCGCCAGCTCTGGTGGGGCCACCGCATCCCGGTCTGGTACGGCCCGAACGGTGAGACCGTCTGTGTCGGACCGGACGACGAGGCACCGACGGGCGAGGGCTGGCGGCAGGACTCCGACGTCCTGGACACCTGGTTCTCCTCCGGCCTGTGGCCGTTCTCCACTCTGGGCTGGCCCGAACAGACGCCGAGTCTGGAGAAGTTCTATCCGAACTCGATTCTGATCACCGGCTACGACATCCTCTTCTTCTGGGTCGCCCGGATGATGATGTTCGGCCTGTACGCGATGGACGGCACACCGCCGTTCCACACGATCGTCCTGCACGGCATGGTCCGCGACCAGTTCGGCAAGAAGATGTCGAAGTCCTTCGGCAACGCGGTCAATCCGCTGGACTGGATGGACGAGTACGGTTCGGACGCGGTTCGCTTCACCCTTGCCCGTGGCGCCAATCCGGGTATCGACGTGCCCATCGGTGAGGACTGGGTCCAGGCGTCCCGCAACTTCGCCAACAAGATCTGGAACGCCACGCGCTTCGCGCTGATGAACGGCGCGACGGTCGAGGGCCCGCTGCCCGACGCGGCCGACATGTCCGCCGCCGACCGGTGGATCCTGTCGCGGCTCAACGCCGTGGTCGCCGAGGTCGACGCGTTCTACGAGGACTACCAGTTCGCGAAGCTCTCGGACTCGCTCTTCCACTTCGCCTGGGACGAGGTCTTCGACTGGTACGTCGAGCTGTCCAAGACCACCTTCTTCGAGGGCGGCGCGCAGGCGCGGGTCTCCGGGCGGGTGCTGGGTGAGGTCCTCGATGTGATGCTGCGGCTGCTGCACCCCGTGGTCCCGTTCGTCACGGAGACGCTGTGGACCACGCTCACCGGCAAGGAGTCGGTCGTCGTCGCGGACTGGCCGGTCGACAGCGGGTTCCGTGACCCGGAGGCCGAGCGGGAGATCGGGGATCTCCAGCAGGTGGTCACCGAGGTCCGCCGGTTCGGGGCCGAGCAGGGGCTCAAGAAGGGGCAGAAGGTGCCGGCGCGGCTGGATCTGTCCGGTACGGCGCTGGCGGCGCACGAGGCGGCCATCCGCCGGCTCCTGCGGCTCCAGCCGGAGGGCGACTCCTTCCAGGCGACGGCGACGCTGCCGGTCGCGGGGGCGCGGGTCGTGCTGGACCTGTCGGGCGTGATCGACGTCGAGGCGGAGCGCAAGCGGCTGACGAAGGATCTGGGCGCGGCGGAGAGCGAGAAGGCGCAGGCGGAGGCGAAGCTCGGCAACGAGGCGTTCCTCGCGAAGGCGCCGGACCAGGTGGTCGGGAAGATCCGGGGCCGACTGGCCAAGGCGGAGGCGGACATCGAGCGGATCACGGCCCAGGTGGCGGCCCTGCCGCAGGACTGACCCCGGACCGCCCCTCCGATTCCACCCCGATCGCACCCTGGAACCCCCCGGCCCACGACGGCCGGGGGGTTCCGGCGTACGGGCCCGGCCCCCGGGGGAGGCGGGACCGGGGGGTGGGGCGGGGCTCCGTAGACTGGGGGTGTGAGCGAGCAGCGTCCATTCGACCAGCCCGGCGAGCCCGACGATTTCGACGAGATCGTCGCCGCCGAGACCGAGCGTGATCCCGACCTGGCGGTGATCGAGGCCGGCAGCCGTACGCTGCGCGCCCAGGCCGGGCCCGCACAGGGGGACGGCGTCCCCGGGCGGCCCGAGGACCCCGAGGTGGACAAGGCGCTGCGCGCCGTCGAGCAGGAGCTCGCGGGCCGGTGGGGCGAGACCAAGCTCGAACCGTCGGTGAGCAGGATCGCCGCGCTGATGGATGTGCTGGGGGACCCCCAGCGCTCGTATCCCTCGATCCACATCACCGGGACCAACGGCAAGACGTCCACGGCCCGGATGATCGAGGCGCTGCTCGGCGCGTTCGATCTCCGTACCGGCCGGTACACCAGCCCGCACGTCCAGTCGGTCACCGAGCGGATCAGTCTGGACGGCGCTCCGGTCTCCGCCGAGCGGTTCATCGAGACGTACGAGGACATCAAGCCGTATATCGAGATGGTCGACGGTTCGCAGCCGTACCGGCTCTCCTTCTTCGAGGTGCTGACGGGCATGGCGTACGCGGCGTTCGCGGACGCGCCGGTGGATGTCGCCGTGGTCGAGGTCGGTATGGGCGGCAGCTGGGACGCGACGAATGTCATCGACGCCGGCGTCGCCGTCGTCACCCCGATCGATCTGGACCACACGGACCGGCTGGGGGAGACGCCCGGTGAGATCGCCGTGGAGAAGTCCGGGATCATCAAGCGGGGCGCGACGGTGATCCTGGCTCAGCAGCCGGTGGACGCGGCGCAGGTGATGCTCAAGAAATCCGTCGATGTGGACGCGACGGTCGCGCGCGAGGGCATGGAGTTCGGTGTGGTGGCCCGGGAGGTCGCGGTCGGCGGGCAGCTGCTGACCCTGCGCGGTCTCGGCGGTGAGTACGAACAGGTCTTCCTGCCGCTGTACGGCGCCCATCAGGCGCACAACGCGGCGGTGGCGCTCGCGGCGGTCGAGGCGTTCTTCGGTATCGGCGCCGAGCACGCGCGTCCGCTGGAGATGGACACCGTCCGCAAGGCCTTCGCGTCGGTGTCCTCGCCGGGCCGGCTCGAAGTCGTACGGCGTTCGCCCACGGTGGTGCTGGACGCCGCGCACAATCCGGCGGGCGCGCGCGCCGCCGCCGCCGGCATCAGCGAGTCCTTCGGTTTCAGCCGACTCATCGGTGTGGTGGGCGCCGGCGAGGGCAAGGACGCGCGCGGGGTGCTGGAGGCGCTGGAGCCGATCTGCGCGGAGCTGGTGGTCACCCAGAATTCGAGCTACCGCGCGATGGACGCGGACGAACTGGCCGCCGTCGCGGTCGAGGTCTTCGGTGACGACCGGGTGCAGGTCGAGCCGCGTCTCGACGACGCGCTGGAGGCGGCGATCACGCTGGCCGAGGACGAGTCCGAGTTCGCGGGCGCGGGGGTGCTGGTGACCGGCTCGGTGATCACGGTCGGCGAGGCCCGGCTGCTGCTGAAGAGGGGCTGAATTCTTTGCGTACGCTCTGCGCGTCGACGCTGCTCGCCGAGATCTTCGTGATCGGTTTCGCCGGTCTGGTCGCGATGAAGTCGGACGATCTGTCGGTGGGTACGGTCTGGACGGTCTGCGGTGTCGCGATGGCGCTGTGTCTGCTGCTCTGCGGGATGATCACCCGCCCCGGCGGCGTACAGCTCGGCTGGGCGCTCCAGATCGCGCTGGTCGCCAGCGGTGTGGTGGTGCCCGCGATGTTCGCGCTGGGGGCGGTCTTCGCGGCCCTGTGGTGGGCCTCGGTGCACTACGGACGGGTGATCGACCAGGCCAAGGCGCGCTGGGCGGAACAGGCCGAGGCCAGGGAAAGGTCCGGGGAGGCCTCGGGACAGGCCCCGGGACAGGCCTCGGCAGAGGCTGACGCTGTGTAATCGAGGCGGGTCGGGCCCTGTAGCCTCTAGTGCTGTGGCCGGGAGGCTTTGCCGGGCGTCGCGAGCCGGTGAACCTTTCCGGCCACAGCACTAGATCCTGCACCCGCACATGAAGGAGCCTGTACCGTGACCGAGCGCACTCTCGTCCTCCTCAAGCCCGACGCGGTCAGGCGCGGGCTGATCGGCGAGGTCATCGGCCGTATCGAGCGCAAGGCGGGCTGGACCATCACCGCTCTCGAACTGCGCACGCTCGACCAGGAGACGCTGGAGCAGCACTACGGCGAGCACAAGGGCCGGCCGTTCTACGAGCCGCTGCTCGGCTTCATGGCCTCGGGGCCGGTCGTCGCTCTGGTCGTCGAGGGCGAGCGGGTCATCGAGGGCGTGCGCGCCCTGGCCGGTCCCACTGACCCGATCGCCGCAGCGCCCGGGTCCATCCGGGGGGACTTCGGCACCATTGTCCGGGAGAACCTGATCCACGCCTCGGACTCGGAGGAGTCCGCCATTCGGGAACTGAAAATTTTCTTTCCCGGCCTTTCCTGACCGCCAGTCAGCCGAACGAGGCCTACAGCCTGAGGCGACCGAAGGAATTCGGTCGCCTTTGGGCATATGCGGGGCAATTCCGGGAACGTGGCGGGCCGCTTCTTCGTCACCCTCATTGAGGTGGGCCAGCGAGCGGACGTCGCGCAGGCGTGACTACGATGGAAGCCTCCAAGCCACAGCAGCCACCTCGCCATCCTGAGAAGCCATCAAAGCTCTATCTGGGAAGGCCAGACGCATCCTCATGGGGAACAACATGTCGTTCATCGGCCGTGACATGGCTGTCGACCTCGGGACCGCCAACACGCTGGTGTACGTCAGAGGCCGGGGGATCGTACTCAACGAGCCGTCCGTCGTAGCCATCAACACCAACACTGGCGGTATTCTCGCAGTCGGCGCCGAAGCGAAGAAGATGATCGGACGGACACCGGGCAACATCGTTGCCGTCCGGCCACTGAAGGACGGTGTGATCGCCGACTTCGAAATCACCGAGCGCATGCTGCGCTACTTCATTCTCAAGATCCACAAGCGTCGTTATCTGGCCAGGCCGCGCGTGGTCGTCTGTGTGCCCTCGGGTATCACCGGCGTCGAGCGCCGTGCCGTTATCGAGGCTTCCACCCAGGCCGGCGCGCGCCAGGTGCACATCATCGAGGAGCCCATGGCCGCGGCCATCGGCTCGGGACTGCCGGTCCATGAGGCCACGGGCAACATGGTGGTCGACATCGGCGGCGGTACCACCGAGGTCGCGGTGATCTCCCTCGGCGGAATCGTCACGGCGCAGTCGATCCGTGTCGCCGGCGACGAGTTGGACAACGCGATCATCCAGCACATCAAGAAGGAGTACTCCCTCCTCCTGGGTGAGCGGACCGCCGAGAGCATCAAGATCACCATCGGTTCGGCATACGACCTCGACAAGGACGAACACACCGAGATCCGCGGCCGTGACCTGGTCTCCGGACTCCCGAAGACCGTGGTCATCTCCGCCGCCGAGGTCCGCAAGGCCATCGAGGAGCCGGTCAACTCGATCGTCGACGCCGTGAAGACGACACTCGACAAGTGCCCGCCCGAACTGTCCGGCGATGTGATGGACCGTGGGATCGTGCTCACCGGCGGCGGCGCGCTGCTGCGTGGTCTCGACGAGCGGCTGCGCCGGGAGACCGGAATGCCCATCCATATCGCCGAGGACCCGCTCGACTCCGTCGCGCTCGGAGCCGGCAAGTGCGTCGAGGAGTTCGAGGCGCTCCAGCAGGTGCTGGACGCCCAGCCCCGCCGGTGACCCCGCCGATGGCATGAGCCTCCGTATCGCCCGGCCCGGTGGCCAGGCGGCCCGGAGGCACCACCGGTAGGGGCCTCGGACCTCCCGTACGGCGGGGGCGCCGGCGTACACACCGCCGGCACAGACACAGAGACATTCCTACGAGGAAGGCACGGCCGCCGCACGTGAGGGACACACGAGAGAGCCGGCTGCTCCTGGTGCTGCTGATCGCCATCGCGTTCGCACTGATCACGGTGGACATCCGCGGTGGCGAGGGGTCCCCGGTCGAGGGCGCGCGGCGAGTCGCCGCGTCGGTCTTCGGCCCGGTGGAGAACGGCGTCGCGTCCGCGGTGAATCCGGTGGGCAACGCCATAGGAGCGGTACGGGACTCCGGCGCGCGGCACGACCGTATCGCCGCGCTCCAGAAGGAGAACACCGCGCTCAAGACCCGGCTCGGCAGCGATGTACGCAACCGCAGCCGGGTGCGCGAACTCGACAAGATGCTCAAGAAGGCGGGCGCGGGCCAGTACGGGATCAAGGGCGCCGAGGTCATCGCCATAGGAGCGGCCCAGGGCTTCTCCTGGACGGTCACCATCGACGCGGGATCCGACGACGGCATCCAGCGCGACATGACGGTCATCAACGGGGACGGACTGGTCGGCCGGGTCACCACCGTCGGCCCGAGCACCGCGACCGTACTGCTCGCCAACGACCCGGACTTCACCGTCGGCACCCGTATGGAGGCGAGCGACGAACTCGGTTTCGCCACCGGGCAGGGCGACCGTCCGCTCTCCGTCCAGCTCCTCAACGGCAAGTCGAAGGTGAAGAACGGCGACCGGCTGGTGACCTTCGGCTCCAGCAGGGACAAGCCCTTCGTGCCCGGCGTCCCGGTCGGCCAGGTCGTACGGGTCGATCCGTCCGGCGGCAATCTCACCCGGACCATCTACGTACGGCCCTTCGTCGGGTTCACCAAGCTGGACATCGTCGGCGTGGTGGTCGAGGCGCCCCGGACCGATCCGAGGGACACGGTGCTGCCGCCCAAGCCCAAGGCCGAGCCGACGCCCACCGTGACGGTCACCGTCACCCCGTCGCCCGACGCCAATCTCGAAGTCAACGGCGAGGCCGCCGATATCGCGGGCGGCACGGACCCGGGCGACGGCACAGGCAATCCGCCGGCGAATCCGCCCGCCGTCCCACCCGCGAATCCGCCGGGCGACGGCGACGCACAAGACAATCCCGACGGTCAAGCGGACGACCAGGAGTAGGGCTGATTCCCATGCGCTTCAACCGGATTCTGCTCTCCACCACCCTGGTCGTGGTGGCCATGGTCGTCCAGGTGTCCATCCTCGCCAGACTTCAGCTCCCCGGCGCCGTCCCCGATCTGACGCTGCTCGTCGTCCTCGCGCTGGCCTTCGTGTACGGACATGTCGGCGGCGCGTTCATCGGCTTCGGCGCCGGACTGCTGGCCGATCTGGCCCCGCCCGCCGACCACGCCGCCGGGCGCTACGCCCTGGTGCTCTGTGTGATCGGCTATCTGGCGGGTCTCGCCCGGCCCGAGAAGGGCCAGATGAGATCGGCGCTCGCCCCGATGACCGCGGTCGTGGCCGCGGCGCTCGGTTCGACACTGCTGTACGCGGCGGTGGGCGCCCTTGTCGGTGACACCGCCGCCCGCCATGTGGGCCTGGCCGGACTGCTGTTCTCCGCCGCCGTCTACGATCTGCTGCTCGCGCCGTTCGTCGTACCGCTGGTCATGTGGCTGGCCAGACGCGCCGAGAACGATCCGCTGGCCGGGACCGAGACCGGCGGCGGCTCCGATGTCTCCTCCGGCTGGCTCGCCACCGGCACGGGACTGCGGATCGGCGGCCAGCGCGGCGGACTGTGGGTCAGGGCCGCCCGTAACCGCGCGGCAAGGGCGGGACGTATCAAGGGGGTCAAGCGGCTTTGAGCAATATCCCGGAGACCGGGCGGACACAGCGGGTCCAGATCCGGCTCATCGTCATCCAGGTGCTGGTCTTCTCCCTGCTCCTCACTCTCGGCGGCCGGCTCTGGTACCTCCAGGTCCGCAACGGCGACGAGTACACGGACGAGGCCAAGAGCAATCATGTGCAGCAGGTCGTCCAGCCGGCCGTGCGCGGTTCGATCCTCGACACCCGGGGTGTGCCGCTCGCCGACAACGAGACCCGGCTCGTTGTCTCCACCAGCCGTACCGACCTGATGAAGATGGACGACGGAGGCAAGGACGTACTGACCCGGCTCGCCGATGTCCTCGGGATGAAACCCAAGGAAGTGATGGACAAGGTCAGGCTCTGCGACTCCAAGACCCCGCAGCCCTGCTGGAACGGTTCGCCCTACCAGCCGATCCCGATCACCGACGAGGCCACCACCCAGCAGGCGCTCCAGATCCGTGAGCGCGCCGAGGACTTCCCCGGTATCACCGCCGAGCCCACCGCCGTACGCCGCTACACCGCGCCCGGTCTCGCCAACACGGCCCAGGTGCTCGGTTATCTCTCGCCCGTCACCGACGGCGAGATCACCAAGGCGCAGGACACCGAGTCGCCGTACCTCCGCTCCGACCAGGTGGGCCGCTCGGGCCTTGAGCGTACGTACGACAAGGAACTGCGCGGCAAGGCCGGCGTCACCCGTTACGAGGTCGACAACCTGGGCCGGGTCATCGGACTGGCCCGCAGCGACCAGGCCGAGCCCGGCGCCCATGTCGTCACCTCCATCGACGCGCGCGTGCAGGCCGTCGCCGAGTACGAGCTGAACGAGGCGATGAAGGCCGCCCGCAAGGAGATGGACCGCAACACCAACACGCACTACAAGGCCGACTCCGGAGCCGTCGTCGTCATGGAGGCGAAGACCGGCAGGATCGTGGCGATGGCCTCCCAGCCGACGTACGACCCCAACGCCTGGGTGGGCGGTATCTCCGCCAAGGACTACGCGCGGCTCACCGGCAAGAACTCCAACTTCCCGCTGCTGAACCGGGCCATCCAGGGCCAGGCGGCCCCCGGCTCGATCTTCAAGGTCGTCTCGTCGACCGCCGCGGTCAACGCCGGCTACGACTTCAACGGCGCTTACCCCTGCCCCAGTTCGTACAGTGTCGGCGGCCAGGTCTTCCAGAACTTCGAGTCCAGGGGCTACGGCAGCATCACCCTCGGCAAGGCGCTCGAAGTCTCCTGCGACACCGTGTTCTACGGGCTCGCGCACAAGGAGTGGATCAAGGACGGCGGGCTGAAGCCCAAGAAGGACGCCAAGAACTGGTTCTACCGGACGGCCCATCAGTTCGGTCTCGGCAAGGAGACCGGTATCGACCTGCCCAACGAGGTCACCGGCCGGGTCCCCGACCGCGAGTGGAAGCAGAGGTTCTGGAAGGCCAACAAGGACAGCTGGTGCAAGCAGGGCAAGAAGGGCGGCACCTATGTCCAGCAGCTCGCCTACGAAGGCTGCCTCGAAGGCAATCTGATGCGCGCCGGTGACTCCGTCAACTACTCGATCGGCCAGGGCGACATCCTCGTCACACCGATCCAGATGGCGACCATCTACTCGGCGATCTCCAACGGCGGCATCCTCTACGACCCCCTCGTCGGCAAGGCGATCATCAGCGCCGACGGCAAGCAGGTCAAGAACATCGAGCCCAAGTCCCACGGCAGGCTGCCGATGGAGCAGAAGACGCGCGACTTGATAGACGAGGCTCTCGCGGCCGTGACCACCCGCGGTTCCGCCGCCTGGCGGTTCGGCGGCTGGCCGCAGAAGCAGATCCCGATGCACGCCAAGACGGGTACGGCCGAGGTCTACGGCAAGCAGACGACCTCGTGGTTCTCGTCGTACACCAGCGACTACACGATCATCATGACGATCTCCCAGGGTGGCACCGGCTCCGGCGCCTCGGGGCCCGCCGTGCGGAAGATCTACGAGGCGATGTACGGGCTGAACCCGAAGGGCGAGCAGGACCTCGGCAAGGCCCTGATGCCCGAGCCGCGCACGGAACTGCCCAAGATCCAGCCGGACGGCTCGATCGAGGCGCCGAAGATCGAGCCGTACGAGCCGCCGAAGGAACCCCTGGACGAGCAGCTTCTCGCGGGTCCGCCCGCGGTGACCCCCGCACGGAGGGACTGAGCGATGGCCGGCACAGGTGGCTTCTCGGTCTCCGGGTACGGTCCGCAGCGCGGTACGTGGACCCGGCTCGCGGCCCGTGACTCGATGGCGCGCAGGCTCGACTGGCCGCTGCTCTTCTCGTCACTGGCGCTGTCGCTGCTGGGCTCGCTGCTGGTCTGGTCGGCGACCCGCAACCGTACGCAGCTCAACCAGGGCGATCCGTACTTCTTCCTGCTGCGTCATCTGCTCAACACCGGTATCGGTTTCGCCCTGATGGTCGGCACGATCTGGCTGGGGCACCGCACACTGCGGGGCGCGGTGCCGGCGCTCTACGGGCTCTCCCTCGTGCTGGTCGTGCTGGTCCTCACCCCGCTGGGCGCCACCATCAACGGCGCGCACGCCTGGATCCTGCTCCCCGGGGGCTTCTCGCTCCAGCCGTCCGAGTTCGTGAAGGTCACGATCATCCTGGGCATGGCGATGATGCTGGCGGCCCGGGTGGACGCGGGGGACCAGGACCATCCGGACCACTGGATCGTCGCGAAGTCGCTCGGTCTCGCGGTGGTCCCGATGATCGTCGTGATGATGATGCCGGACCTCGGTTCGGTGATGGTCATGGTGGTGATCGTGCTCGGTGTGCTGCTCGCCTCGGGCGCCTCCAACCGGTGGATCATCGGGCTGGTGAGCGCCGGCGCGATCGGTGCGATCGCGGTCGCGGCGCTCGGGGTGCTCGACGAGTACCAGATCAACCGCTTCGCGGCCTTCGCCAATCCGGAGCTGGACCCGGCGGGCGTCGGCTACAACACCAACCAGGCGCGGATCGCGATCGGTTCGGGCGGACTGACCGGTACGGGGCTCTTCAAGGGCTCCCAGACCACCGGCCAGTTCGTGCCCGAGCAGCAGACGGACTTCGTCTTCACGGTCGCCGGCGAGGAGCTGGGATTCGTCGGCGCGGGGCTGATCCTGGTGCTGCTCGGTGTGGTGCTGTGGCGGGCCTGCCGGATCGCCCGGGAGGCGACGGATCTGTACGGCACGATCATCGCGGGCGGGATCATCACCTGGTTCGCGTTCCAGTCCTTCGAGAACATCGGGATGACGCTGGGCATCATGCCGGTGGCGGGTCTGCCGCTGCCGTTCGTGTCGTACGGCGGTACGTCGATGTTCGCGGTCTGGATCGCGGTGGGGCTGCTCCAGTCGATCCGGGTGCAGCGGCCGCTGGCGGCCCTCTGAGCGAGGCCCGTGGGCCAGTGGGAGTCGCTGGCGGCCCTATGACGGTAAATCGCGGGTATGTTCCAGAGTATGGCGGAAACGAAGCGAGAGATCGAACGTAAGTACGAACTCCCGAGCCGTTCCGGAGACGGTGGAGCGGCGGGGTCCGCGGGACGGGCGGCGTCCGGGGGAGTCCCCGGACTGCCGGATCTGACCCGGGCCAAGGGGGTCGACGCCGTCCGCGCCGACGGGGTCGTGGAGCTCGACGCGGTCTACTACGACACCCCGGATCTGCGCCTGGCCGCCGGCTCCCTCACCCTCCGGCGCAGGACGGGCGGCGAGGACGCGGGCTGGCATCTCAAACTGCCCGTCGCGCCGGGTGTCCGTGACGAGATCCGGGCACCGCTGGCCGACACCGTTCCCGACGAACTGGCCGCCCTGCTCCGCTCCCGGGTCCGCGGCGCGCGCCTGGTCCCCGTCGTACGGCTGCGCACCTCGCGTGACATCAGCCGGCTGCTCGGCGGCGACGGCGCCCCGCTCGCGGAGATCAGCGTCGACACCGTACGGGCGCAGCGACTCGGCGACACCATGGTCGCCACCTCGTGGACCGAGGTCGAGGTGGAGCTGACCGACGACGCCGATCCGGCGGTGCTGGACGCGGTGGACAAGAAGCTGCGCAAGGCGGGGCTGCGTCCGTCGTCCGCCGCGTCGAAGCTGAGCAGGGCGCTGGCGGAGACGGGGGCGGGGAGGACGGCCGGGAAGGCCGTGGGAAAGGCTTCTGGGAAGGGCGCGAAGGGCGCGAAGGGCAGGGGTCCGAAGGGGAAGAGTCTCAAGGAGAAGAGTCTCAAGGAGAAGGACAAGGGTGCGGGGAAGGGCCGCGTCACCGCCGCGGACCATGTCCTCGCCTATCTGCGGGCCCAGGCCGACGCGATCGTCGCCCAGGATCCCGCCGTCCGCCGCGATCTGCCGGACTCCGTGCATCAGCTACGGGTCGCCACCCGCCGGATGCGCTCCGCGTTCCGTACGTACGGCAAGGTCGTCGACCGGTCCGTGACCGACCCGATCGGCGAGGAGCTGAAGTGGCTCGCCGCGGAGCTGGGCATCGACCGTGACCAGGAGGTCCTCGACGAACGGCTGTGCTCACGGATCGACGAGCTGCCCGGGACGCTGGTGCTCGGCCCGGTGCGCGCCCGGCTCACGATCTGGAACGCGGGCCGCCGGGCGGGCTCGCGGAGCACGACCGTCGCCGTGCTCGACAGCGAGCGGTATCTGGCCCTGCTGAACAGCCTCGACACGCTGCTCGCGGACCCGCCGCTGCGGCCGGACGCGGCGAAACGGCCCCGGAAGGTGCTGCCCGCGGCGATCCTCAAGGACTACCGGCGGCTGGCGGGCCGTGTCGAACAGGCGCTGGAGCTGTCACCGGGCGAGGAGCGGGACGTGGCCCTCCACAACGCCCGCAAGGCGGCCAAGCGTGTCCGTTACGCGGCCGAGGCGGGCCGGCCCGCCCTGGGAAAGCCCGCCAAGCGGTTCGCCGGGCGGATGAAGGCCGTACAGAACGTCCTCGGCGACCACCAGGACAGTGTGGTGGCCCGTGAGGCCCTCCGTGACCTCGGTATCCACGCCCACGCGGCGGGCGAGTCCGCGTTCACCTGGGGTCTGCTGCACGGCCATGAGGAGGCCCAGGCCGCGCGCCGGGAGCGGGAGCTGCCCCTCGTGTGGGAGCGGGGGTCCGCACCCGGGCTGCGGGCGGATCTGACCGGCTGAGCGCCGGGGTAGGCTGGATGGCCAGCCCTGTCGGTACACCTGTCGGTCCACGAAAGATCCGTGATGCCTGAATCGGTCTTCCCGCAGCTCGAAGCCCTGCTCCCGCATGTGCAGAAGCCGATCCAATACGTGGGCGGCGAGCTGAACTCCACCGTCAAGGACTGGGACGCGTGCGATGTCCGCTGGGCGCTGATGTACCCGGACGCCTACGAGGTCGGCCTGCCCAACCAGGGCGTCATGATCCTGTACGAGGTGCTGAACGAGCGCGAGGGCGTGCTCGCCGAGCGTACGTACAGCGTCTGGCCGGACCTCGAAGAGCTGATGCGCGAGCACAAGGTGCCGCAGTTCACGGTGGACTCGCACCGCCCGGTCTCCGCCTTCGACGTCCTCGGGATGAGCTTCTCCACCGAGCTGGGCTACACCAATATGCTCACCGCCCTGGATCTCGCGGGCATCCCGCTGGCGGCCCGGGACCGTACCGTCGACCACCCCATCGTGCTCGCGGGCGGCCACGCGGCCTTCAACCCCGAGCCGATCGCGGAGTTCATCGACTGCGCGGTCATCGGCGACGGCGAGCAGGCCGTCCTGGAGATCACCGAGATCATCCGCGCCTGGAAGGCGGAGGGCCGTCCCGGCGGGCGCGAGGAGGTCCTCCTCCGGCTCGCCAGGACCGGCGGGGTGTATGTGCCGGGCTTCTACGACGTCGAGTATCTGCCGGACGGGCGTATCGGCCGTGTCGTACCGAACAGGAGCGGAGTGCCGTGGCGGGTGTCCAAGCACACCGTCATGGACCTCGACGAGTGGCCGTACCCGAAGCAGCCGCTCGTACCGCTCGCGGAGACCGTCCATGAGCGGATGTCCGTGGAGATCTTCCGCGGCTGTACCCGCGGCTGCCGCTTCTGCCAGGCCGGCATGATCACCCGCCCGGTGCGCGAGCGCAGCATCACCGGGATCGGCGAGATGGTCGAGAAGGGGCTGAAGGCGACCGGCTTCGAGGAGGTCGGTCTGCTCTCGCTCTCCTCCGCCGACCACAGCGAGATCGGTGATATCGCCAAGGGGCTCGCGGACCGGTACGAGGCGGACAAGATCGGGCTGTCCCTGCCGTCCACCCGGGTCGACGCGTTCAATGTGGATCTGGCCAACGAGCTGACCCGCAACGGCCGCAGGTCCGGGCTGACCTTCGCCCCCGAGGGCGGCTCCGAGCGTATGCGCAAGGTCATCAACAAGATGGTCTCGGAGGAGGACCTGATCCGTACGGTCTCCACGGCCTACGGCAACGGCTGGCGGCAGGTGAAGCTGTACTTCATGTGCGGTCTGCCGACCGAGACCGACGAGGACGTCCTCCAGATCGGTGACATGGCCGTCAAGGTCATCGCCGAGGGCCGGAAGGTCTCGGGACAGAACGACATCCGCTGCACGGTCTCGATCGGCGGATTCGTGCCCAAGCCGCACACCCCGTTCCAGTGGGCGCCGCAGCTCAGCGCCGAGGAGACCGACGCGCGGCTGGGCAAGCTGCGCGACAAGATCCGCGGCGACAAGAAGTACGGCCGCTCGATCGGCTTCCGCTACCACGACGGCAAGCCCGGCATCGTCGAGGGCCTGCTCTCGCGCGGCGACCGGCGTGTCGGCGCGGTCATCCGCGCGGTGTACGAGGACGGCGGCCGGTTCGACGGCTGGCGCGAGCACTTCTCGTACGACCGCTGGATGGCGTGCGCGGAGAAGACGCTGCCCGGGTACGGCGTGGACGTCGCCTGGTATACGACCCGCGAGCGCACCTACGAGGAGGTCCTGCCCTGGGACCATCTGGACTCCGGTCTCGACAAGGACTGGCTCTGGGAGGACTGGCAGGACGCGCTCGACGAGACCGAGGTCGAGGACTGCCGCTGGACCCCGTGCTTCGACTGCGGTGTCTGCCCGCAGCTGGACCTCGACATCCAGATCGGCCCGACGGGCAAGAAGCTGCTGCCGCTGACGGTGGTCAAGGCCGGGTCCGGCGCGTGAACGCGCGCTGAGCGGGGCGGACTCGCGCCGGGGTGAGCCGGGTTGAGCGAGCCGCGTGGTGCGAGCCGTGTTGAGCGAGGCGTGTTGAGCGAGGCGGTACGGCGTATCGCTGACACTCCGGCAGAGGCGGAGCGGGTGTGAGGGCCACGGCTCTCGGACCGCTCCGCCTCTGCCGTCTCCTGGCTTCTGCGCTGCCCCGCGGTCGCGCCCGATCAATTCGGGATCAATGGACGAGGTGCCCCAGCGGAATAGTCCTACTATCCGTTCTTAGGGGATGCGCTGTGAGTGCGCCCGCGCTTTTTTCCTTGGTGCGCTCGCCCAAACGGGTGACTGCTTGTTAAATCCCTTGCCGGGGACTTCACTCCGGTGGGTGACTGAAGTCTCCGCATCGGCGGACGCAGAATCCTCGATCAGAGGCGAACCGACCCCTGAACCCGCGCGGAAGTGCGCGCCCAGGATGTGTTCCTCAATGGCTTTGCGTGTGGCGCGAGAGGCTCGTACCGCACCCTGACGCCGACGCAAAGCCATCGAGTCACCACAGTGGACACGAGAGCCGACTCGCTCCGATCCGGGACATATGCGAGTCCGAATGCCCGACCACTGCTCGGAATATAGCGCGTTCCGAGCGAGGAGGAATCTCTCATGCCAATCAGTCCGAACCAAGGATCCAGTGGCGGCGGCACGCTCGTCACCATCACCGGTACCAACCTCGCCGGCACCACCGCGGTGCGGTTCGGCACCCGGTCCGCCACCTCCGTCACCAATGTCTCGCCCACCCAGGTCACCGCCGTGTCGCCCGCGGGCAACGGGGCGGTCGGCGTCACCGTGACCACGCCTGGGGGGACGAGCAACCCGATCTCCTTCTTCTACGTCGGGGCGCCGTTCAAGCAGAGCCTGAGCCCGACCTCCGGTTCGACGGCCGGCGGCGAGACCGTCACCATCAACGGCACCGGTCTCTCCAGTGCCACCAGTGTCGCCTTCGGCGCCAACAGCGCGGTGCCGACGGTGGTGTCGGACGGTCAGATCACCGTTCTCGCGCCGGCCGGGGCGGCGGGTTCGGTCGGAGTCAGTGTCACTACGGCCGGGGGCACCAACAACGGGCTCTCGTACACCTATGTGGCGGCTCCGACCGTCACCACCGTCACCCCGGACGAGGGACCGACGGCGGGCGGCACCCCGGTGACGGTGGCCGGTACCGGTCTCACCACCACCAGCGGGGTCACCTTCGGCGGCACCCCGGCACCCTTCACGGTGATCTCCGACACCGCGGTGTCGGCCGTCACCCCGCCAGGAGCGGCCGGCCCGGTCGACGTCGTGGTGAGCAACGACGCGGGCAGCGCGACCGCGGTGGACGGGTTCACCTACGTCGCGGGTCCCGGTATCTGACCGCGTCTGCGTATCCGACCGCGTCTGCGCGGAACAGCCGGTACCCAGCGGGGTTCCGGTACTCGGAAGGGGGTGCGCGGCCACCCCGCGGAGTGGCCG
>NZ_JBSGVS010000107.1:0-18925 GCF_053608565.1 Streptomyces sp. NPDC055025 | reverse complement strand
ACGCACCTCCGGAGGCCCCGGCACCCGCACCACCCACGCACCGCTCCCGCGCCGCAGGCGCGCACCGCCCCGCACCGCCCCGCACCCCCCCCGCGCCGCAGGCGCGCACCGCCCGCCCGCAGGCTAAATACCCGCCGCCGTCGACAGATCCCGCTTCAGCGCCGCCAGTACCCCCGCCCCCGTCGCCCGCGCCCCCGCCAGGCCCGGCGCGTCCGCCACCGGGATCACGACCTCCAGGTAGCACTTGAGCTTCGGCTCCGTACCGCTGGGCCGCACGATGACACGCGCCCGGTACGTCCCCTCCAGGTGGTAGCGCAGGCCGTCCGTCGGCGGGAGCGTGGCCGAGCCCTCCGCCAGGTCCTCCACGGAGACGACATCCAGACCGGCCAGCACCACCGGCGGCTTCTCCCGCAGCCGGCGCATCGCGTCCGCGATCAGCGACAGGTCCTTGACGCGCACCGAGAGCTGGCCCGTGGCGTGCAGGCCGTGGGTGACGGCCAGATCGTCCAGGAGATCGCTGAGCGTACGGTCCTGGGCCTTCAGCTCCGAGGCCAGTTCGGCGACGAGCAGCGCGGCGGTGATGCCGTCCTTGTCCTTCACCCCGTCGGGGTCGACGCAGTAGCCGAGCGCCTCCTCGTACCCGTACCGCAGGCCCTCGACGCGTGCGATCCACTTGAAGCCGGTCAGCGTCTCCTCGTACCCCAGCTCCGCCGCCCCGGCGATCCGCCCCAGCAGCGAGGACGAGACGATCGACTCGGCGAACGTGCCCGTCGCGCCCTTGTGGACGAGATGCGCGGCGAGCAGCGCGCCGGTCTCGTCGCCGCTGAGCATCCGCCAGCCCGCGCCGCCCTCCGCCGTGTCGTCGGGCACGGCCACCGCACAGCGGTCCGCGTCCGGGTCGTTGGCGATGATCAGATCGGGCTGGGCGCGCCGGGCCGTGGCGAAGGCCAGATCCATCGCGCCCGGCTCCTCCGGGTTGGGGAACGCGACGGTCGGGAACGCGGGGTCGGGCTCCGCCTGCTCCGCCACCAGGACGGGCTCGGGGAAACCGGCGCGCGCGAAGGCCGCGAGGAGCGTCTCCGTACCGACACCGTGCAGCGCCGTGTGGACGATCCGCGCGGTCCGCGGTGTGCCGGGGGTCAGGACCGCGTCCGTACGTTCCAGATACGCGGCCAGGACCTCGTCCCCGAGGATCTCCCAGCCCTCGCCCGGACGCCGTACGGAGCCCAGCGGGCCGATCGCGTCGATCTCGGCCGCGATCTCACCGTCCGACGGCGGCACGATCTGGGAGCCGCCGCCCAGATAGACCTTGTAGCCGTTGTCCTGGGGCGGGTTGTGGCTCGCGGTGACCATCACCCCGGCCACGGCGCCGAGATGCCGTACGGCGAAGGCGAGCACCGGGGTGGGCAGCGGCCGGGGCAGTACGGCGGCGCGCAGACCCGCGCCGGTCATCACGGCCGCGGTGTCCAGGGCGAAGTCGGCCGACTTGTGGCGGGCGTCGTACCCGATGACGACCAGTCCCCCGTCGGCGCCGCGGTTCATCAGATACGCGGCGAGCCCGGCCGCGGCGCGGATGACCACGGCGCGGTTCATCCGCATGGGCCCCGCGCCCAGTTCCCCGCGCAGCCCGGCCGTGCCGAACTGCAGCGTCCCGGCGAACCGTTCGGTGAGTGAGTCCAGATCCCCGGCCTCGATGACCGCGGCGAGTTCCGCGCGGGTCCCGGGGTCCGGGTCCTCGGCCAGCCAGGCCCTGGCCCGGCTGATGACGTCCTGCTCCATGGGGTCCTGCTGCTGCACGGTGGGGGACCTCCTCGCGCCTAAGCCGGCGCCGCTCTCGCGGAGTGGTTGGTCTCCGCTTCGGTTGCTCGATGCGCTTCGGTCGCCCGAGGCGTGGTGGACGCGGTACCGGTACCGGGACCTGGTCGATCGTCCCGGCCAGATGTCATTCCCGGCTCAGACGCGCTCAAGCACCTGGGCCAGCAGGGCACCCATCTGCGTCGCCGAGTCGCGGCCCGCCTGGAGGACCTCCTCGTGGTTGAGGGGTTCGCCCGACAGACCCGCGGCCAGATTGGTGACCAGCGAGATCCCCAGTACCTCGGCGCCCGCCTCGCGGGCCGCGATGGCCTCCAGGACGGTGGACATACCGACGAGATCGCCGCCCATCACCCGGACCATGTTGATCTCGGCCGGGGTCTCGTAGTGCGGCCCGGGGAACTGTACGTACACCCCCTCCTCCAGAGCCGGATCGATCTCCTTGCACAGCGCGCGCAGCCGCGGCGAGTACAGGTCCGTCAGATCCACGAAGTTCGGGCCGACGATCGGGGAGACGGCCGTCAGATTGATGTGGTCGCTGATCAGCACGGGCTGGCCGGGGCGCATGCCCTCGCGCAGTCCGCCGCAGCCGTTGGTCAGGACGACGGTCTTGCAGCCGGCGGCGACGGCGGTACGGACCCCGTGGGCCACGGCGGCGACGCCCCGGCCCTCGTAGTAGTGCGTACGGCCGAGGAAGACCAGCGCGCGCTTCTCGGCGATCTTGTACGAGCGGATCCTGCCCCCGTGACCCGCGACGACGGGCGGGGGGAACCCCGGCAGATCGGTCACGGGGAACTCCGCCTCGGGCGCGCCGAGCGCTTCGACGGCCGGGCCCCAGCCGGAGCCCATCACAAGGACGACGTCATGGGTCTCGGCGCCGGTCAGTTCGCGCAGGCGCGCGGCGGCGGCGCCGGCGGCGGCCAGAGGGTCGGCGGGTCCGTCGGCGTTGGCCTGGATAACAGATGCGTTCACGCGGATGAGGGTAGCCGGTCATTCCCTACGCGCGTAGATGATGGGCACACGCTCTTGACATCGTTGTACTGCCGTTTCGGACAGACGGCGTCGCCGCGGGAGTGCGAATGGATGACCAGGCGCCCGGTATGCGCCGTATGACCATCGATTTCAGGCCGGGTGCGTGTCACCTCGGCGCCCTGGCTCAGCAGGGACGCTTGCGCAGTTCCATCACATAGTCGTGGGGCGCGCCCGCCGATTCCGCCGCGTCCGCCAGCTCGCCCAGATAGCGGGCGGAGGGGAGGCCGCCCTCGTACCCGTTGAGCACATACATCCAGGCCGGCTCCTCGCCGTCCAGGGTGTGCACCCGGATCCGCATCCGGCGGTATATGTCGAGCCCCACGCCCTCCCAGCGGTCCATGGAGTCCTCGTCCATCGGGGCGATGTCGTACAGCGCGACGAAGACCTGGGAGCGCGGCGCCTCCACGACCGTGACCAGCGCGCCCTCCCAGCCCATCTGCTCGCCGCCGAAGGTGAGCCGCCAGCCGTTGAGCCAGCCGGTGCCGCGCAACGGGGAGTGCGGGGCGCGGCGGGACATCAGCCGCGCGTCGAGGTTGCCGGCGTACGCGGCGTAGAGCGACATGAGGTTGAGGGTACGGGAGGTACGGGCGTGGCCGCCGGTCCACCGGTCCGGCCCGACGGCCGGGTCCACCGGACGGGGCGGACGGGCTTTCCGAGCGGGGCGGACGGGTTTCCGGGCGGGGCCGGGGGTTCCGTGGCGGCGGCGCCGGGGTTTCCCGGGCGGCGGGCCGCGTGGCTCGTGCGGCGGCGGGCGCCCTGGGTTCCCGGATGGAGGCCCCGGGGCGAAGCCGCTTGAAGCGTGCGGGACAATGGAGTACGTACTGCATCCCCCGGGGGGCTCCCCCGGAACCCCGGCCGGGGTGGCAGACGGGCCGGGTCGACAACGCGAGGCGGACTTTTTCGTGACCCGGATCGTGATCATCGGCGGCGGACCCGGCGGCTACGAGGCTGCCCTGGTGGGCGCCCAGCTCGGGGCCGAGGTGACCGTCGTCGACTGCGACGGCCTCGGCGGGGCGTCGGTGCTCACCGACTGCGTACCGTCGAAGACGCTCATCGCGACGGCCGAGGTGATGACCACCTTCGACTCCTCGTACGAGGAGCTGGGCATCATCGTCGCCGACGACACGCCCCCCGCGGAGCGGTCGGCCCGTGTCGTCGGGGTCGATCTGGGCAAGGTCAACCGGCGTGTGAAGCGGCTCGCGCTCGCGCAGTCCCATGACATCACCGCGTCCGTCACCCGGGCCGGCGCGCGCGTCATGCGCGGCCGGGGCCGGCTCGACGGCCGGCAGGCCATGGACGGTTCGCGGCAGGTGATCGTGACCGCGGCCGACGGCAGCGAGGAGTCGCTCACCGCCGACGCCGTGCTGATCGCCACCGGGGCCCATCCCCGGGAGATCGAGGACGCGCGGCCGGACGGCGAGCGCATTCTCAACTGGACCCAGGTCTACGACCTCGACGAGCTGCCCGAGGAACTGATCGTGGTCGGCTCGGGTGTGACCGGAGCCGAGTTCGCCGGTGCCTACCAGGCGCTGGGCTCGCGGGTCACGCTGGTCTCCTCCCGCGACCGGGTGCTGCCCGGCGAGGACCCGGACGCCGCCGCCGTGCTGGAGGACGTCTTCCGGCGCCGCGGGATGAATGTGATGTCCCGCTCCCGGGCCGAGGCCGCCAAGCGCGTGGGCGACCGGGTCGAGGTCACCCTCTCCGACGGGCGGATCATCACCGGGTCGCACTGTCTGATGGCGGTCGGCGCGATACCGAACACCGCGGGCATGGGTCTTGAGGAAGCGGGCGTGGTCCTCAAGGAGTCGGGCCACATCAAGACCGACCGGGTCTCCCGTACCTCCGCGCCGGGCGTCTACGCGGCCGGCGATGTCACCGGGATCTTCGCGCTCGCCTCCGTCGCGGCCATGCAGGGCCGGATCGCGATGTACCACTTCCTCGGTGACGCGGTGGCTCCGCTCAACCTCAAGACCGTCTCGTCGAACGTCTTCACCGACCCGGAGATCGCCACCGTCGGTTACAGCCAGGCGGACGTCGACAGCGGCAGGATCGACGCGCGCGTCGTCAAGCTGCCGCTGCTGCGGAACGCGCGCGCGAAGATGCAGGGCGTCCGGGACGGCTTCGTCAAGATCCTCGCCCGTCCCGGTACGGGCATCGTGGTCGGCGGCGTGGTCGTCGCGCCGCGTGCGAGCGAGCTGATCCACCCCATCTCGCTCGCGGTGGACAACAGTCTGACCGTCGAACAGATCGCCAACGCCTTCACCGTGTATCCGTCCCTGTCGGGCTCGATCGCCGAAGTGGCACGGCAGTTGCACACCCGGAAGACGGCGGAGGAGAACTGACACGGGCGGAGTCCCCGTCCGGGAGGCCGGCCGGGGCTCCGTCCCGGGTCTCCGCGGGGTCCGTACCGCGGTCCCGCCGGGGTTCCGCCGTGGTCCCGCCGGGGGGCGCTTCGCGGCTGTGACGCGGTCCTGACGTGATCGCGGCGCCGGGTTCCGGTGGGGTTCTGACGGGGTTTGGGCGGCTTGGACGACGGTCGTGTCCCCGTATACCACTTCGGGCGCTCGTCTGTGTACAACTTCTGTTATTCGGCGCAAACTGCTGAAAGCAGACGGTCGTTGGGGTTACTGTCAGTTTCGTGTTCGCTGCAGAACGTCGTCAATTGATCCTCGAAATGGTGCGAGCCAACGGAGCCGTGTCGCTCCGTGAGCTCGCCCGCGTCGTCCAGACCTCCGAAGTGACCGTACGGCGGGACGTGCGGGCGCTCGAGGCAGAAGGACTCCTCGACCGCCGGCACGGCGGTGCGGTATTGCCGGGCGGATTCACGCGAGAATCCGGCTTTCCGCAAAAGTCCCATCTCGCGACGGCGGAGAAGACGGCCATCGCCGATCTCGCCGCGAGCTTCGTCGAAGAGGGCGAAGCCGTGGTCGTCGGCGCCGGTACGACCACGCAGGAGCTGGCCCGCCGGCTCGCGCGGATCCCCGGGCTGACCGTCGTCACCAACTCACTACTGGTCGCCCAGGCGCTGGCCCATGCCAACCGGGTCGAGGTCGTCATGACCGGCGGCACGCTGCGCGGGTCGAACTACGCGCTGGTCGGCAGCGGGGCCGAGCAGTCCCTCCAGGGGCTCCGGGTCACCCGCGCGTTCCTCTCGGGGAGCGGGCTGACGGCGGAGCGCGGTCTCTCCACCTCCAACATGCTCTCGGCGAGCGTCGACCGGGCGCTGGTGCAGGCGGCGGCGGAGGTGGTGGTGCTGGCCGACCACACCAAGCTCGGTACGGACACGATGTTCCAGACGGTGCCGACGGATCTGATCAGCCGGCTGGTGACCGACGAGCCGCCCGCGCACGACGACCGTGCCGGTACGGAGCTTCAGGCCCTGGCGGACCAGGGCGTGCAGATCGCGGTGGCGGGTGCCGGTGGCGCCGGCGGCGGTGCGGGTGTCCAGGGCGGGGCCGGCGGGTCGGCGGGCGCGGGTGGCCCGGTGGGCGCGGGCGGCTCGGGCGGGGACGGTGTTCCGACGGGGCGTCAGCCCCGCAGGGACGTGCCGCTTCCGGGGCAGCGGCGTACGCACACGGGCGGTCCGGGGCCGCAACTGCGCAGCGCGGCGTCGTCGCTGACCACGCAGGAGCCCGGGGAGCGGGCGCGAGTGGCGGATCTGCGGCGGCGGTAGCGGCCCCGGCGGTTCGGTGCGGGGCGCCGCCGCGTGGTGCGGGTCCGGAGGCGCGGGGTGCGTGGCACGCCCTGCGGCCCGGCCCGGCCGCCGATTGAGGTTAGGGCTAGGGGTGCGGCTTCAGGCCTGTCAGGGTCAGGTTCAGCAGACGGGCCGCCAGCTCCGGATCCGCCGGTGACTGCTCCGCCGCCAGCGCGATCGCGTTCGTCAGCTGCATCAGATCGTCGATCGAGACCTCCGGCCTGACATGGCCGGCTCGCTGCGCCCGTACCAGCAGCCGTTCCCCCGCCGCCCGCAGCGGCACGCTGCACTGCGACAGCGCGGAACTCTTGTCGTACGAGACCGACATGAGCGCCCGCGCGAGCCCGCGGTACTCACCCGCATGGGTGATGAGGGCGCGTAGCCACGCCACCAGCGCCTTACAGGGCGGTTCCGCGTCGGCGAGTTCGCGTGACCGTTCGAGCAGGGCCGCGAGGGCCTCCTGGAAGACCGCGTTCAGCAGCGCGTGGCGGTTGGGGAAGTGCCGGTACAGCGTGCCGATCCCGACGCCCGCGCGGCGCGCGACATCCTCCAGCGAGGCGTCCGTACCGTGCTCCGCGAAGCTGGCGCGCGCTTCGAGGAGCAGCCGGTCGTAGTTGCGGCGCGCGTCCGCGCGCATGGGCCGGGGGCGGCTCTGTGCCGTGCTCGTCGCCATTCGCGGTCCTTCCTTCGCCCGTCCCAGCATGCCAGGCCCGGGGAAACGCCGGGGGGCCACCGATGGATACGGCGGCCCCCGGTGCGGACGCGTCAGTCCTTGATCTCGCAGATGGTGGCGCCGGAGGTGAGGGAGGCGCCGACTTCGGCGGCGAGGCCCTTGACGGTGCCCGAGCGATGGGCGTTGAGGGGCTGCTCCATCTTCATCGCCTCCAGGACCACGATCAGGTCGCCTTCCTTGACCTCCTGGCCCTCCTCGACCGCGACCTTGACGATCGTCCCCTGCATCGGCGAGGCGAGGGTGTCGCCCGAGGCGGCCGAGGCGGACTTCTTCGCCGCCCGCCGCTTGGGCTTCGCGCCGGCGGCCAGACCGGTGCGTGCCAGGGTCATACCGAGGCTGGTGGGGAGGGAGACCTCAAGGCGCTTGCCGCCGACCTCGACGACCACGGTCTCGCGGCCGGGCTCCTCGTCGGTGTCGGTGTCGGCCGGGCTGGTGAAGGCGGGGATGTCGTTGACGAACTCGGTCTCCATCCACCGGGTGTGGATGGTGAACGGGTCGGCGGTGAAGGCGGGGTCGGTGACGACCTTGCGGTGGAAGGGCAGTGCGGTGGCCATGCCCTCGACGGTGAACTCGTCCAGCGCGCGGGCGGCGCGCTGGAGGGCCTGTTCGCGGGTGGCGCCGGTGATGACGAGCTTGGCGAGGAGGGAGTCCCAGGCGGGGCCGATGACGCTGCCGGTCTCGACACCGGCGTCGAGGCGGACTCCGGGGCCGGTGGGGGGCGTGAAGAGGGTGACGGTGCCGGGGGCGGGCAGGAAGCCCCGGCCGGGGTCCTCGCCGTTGATCCGGAACTCGAAGGAGTGCCCCCGCACCGGCGGGTCGTCGTAGCCGAGCGGTTCGCCGTCGGCGATCCGGAACATCTCCCGGACCAGGTCGATGCCGGTGACCTCCTCGGTGACCGGGTGTTCCACCTGGAGACGGGTGTTGACCTCCAGGAAGCTGATGGTGCCGTCGACGGCGACCAGGAACTCGACCGTGCCCGCGCCCACGTATCCGGCCTCCTTGAGGATGGCCTTCGACGCCGCGTACAGCTCCGCGTTCTGGGCGTCGGTCAGGAAGGGGGCGGGGGCCTCCTCGACCAGCTTCTGGTGACGGCGCTGGAGGGAGCAGTCCCGGGTGGAGACGACCACGACATTGCCGTGGGTGTCGGCCAGGCACTGGGTCTCCACATGGCGGGGCCGGTCGAGGTAGCGCTCGACGAAGCACTCGCCGCGGCCGAACGCGGCCACCGCCTCACGGACCGCGGAGTCGAACAGCTCCGGGATCTCCTCCAGCGTGCGCGCGACCTTGAGCCCGCGTCCGCCGCCGCCGAAGGCCGCCTTGATCGCGATCGGCAGACCGTGCTTCCGGGCGAAGGCCACCACCTCGTCCGCGCCGTCCACCGGATCCGGGGTGCCCGCGACGAGCGGGGCACCGGCGCGCTGGGCGATATGCCGGGCGGCGACCTTGTCACCGAGGTCGCGGATCGCCTGGGGCGGCGGACCGATCCAGGTCAGACCGGCGTCCAGGACCGCCTGCGCGAACTCCGCGTTCTCGGACAGGAAGCCGTAACCCGGATGCACCGCGTCGGCACCCGAATCCTTCGCCGCCTGAAGCACCTTGGCCATGTCCAGATAGCTCGCGGCCGGGGTGTCACCGCCGAGAGCGAACGCCTCGTCCGCCGCGCGGACATGCGGAGCGTCCCGGTCCGGATCCGCGTACACCGCGACGCTCTCGATCCCGGCATCCCGGCACGCACGGGCAACCCGGACAGCGATCTCGCCACGGTTGGCGATGAGCACCTTGCGCACGATGGCTCCCTCCTTGAAACAAGCTGAGTTTAGGGACTGCCGACACGCCCCATCGAACAGTCCCCATTCGTGAGCTTCCCCACACGGAGCGTGTTTCGAGGCTCGCTCAAGTCGCGAAATCCCTTGTGACACCACGGTACGCCGCGATCCCCCGTCGCACAGTAGCGTCCGGATGTGGTCCAGCTCTCTGTCCGAGTGCACCTCGGCCGATCGCGATTCTTTGTGGAGTCCCTACGAATGGCCGAATGATTCTTTGCCTCCGCTCGGGCCCTTGTCCGGAGGTTTACCCGTTAGTAGCGTGCGCGATGTCGTTCGTACTGGCGGTAACAGCGATAAGAGGGGGAGCCGTGGCGCGGAGACCGGTGGCATGGGTGGCTGCGATCGTGCTGCTGCTGGAGGCGATCGGCGTCGTGTTCGTCAACGGGGTGCTCGCCACGGTGGTGGACAACCAGCGCATGTCCCTGGCGGGGATCGACCCGGGCGCGATGTCCACGGGCACCTGGGTGACGGGCGGTGTCCTCGGGCTCGGTCTCGTACTCTGCGCGGCGGTTCTGGTCCGTACGGCCGTCAGGGACCGCGCCCCCGGCCGGACCGGCCGGTTCGCGCTGACCGTCTGCGCGGTCGTGCACGCGGTGCTGGGCGCGCTGTCGGTGGGGCTGCTCGGGTGGACGGCCTTCGCGTTCATGATGGTCGTCCTGGGGATGCTCGTACTGGTCCTGGTCGCGTACGGACCCGGGCGCGGCAGCCGTGACGACTCCGCGCGGGCGGAGGGACCGGCTCCCGCCTGAGTCAACCGCCGTGCGGGCGCGGGCGGTTCAGACCCACAGATCGGTGATCCCGGTCCCGAGCTTGGCGAGCAGTCCGCGCAGCAGGGGCAGCGACAGGCCGATGACATTGCCGTGGTCGCCCTCGATCGATTCGACGAAGGGCGCGGAGCGGCCGTCCAGGGTGAAGGCGCCCGCCACATACAGGGGTTCGCCGGACGCGACGTACGCGGCGATCTCGGCGTCGCTCGGGCTGCCGAAGTGGACGGTGGTCGAGGCGGTCGCGGACGCGCGCCGACCGGTCGCGGTGTCGATCACGCAGTGACCGGTCCGCAGCACCCCCGCACGGCCGCGCATCGACTTCCAGCGGAAGGTGGCCTCCTCGGCGTCCACGGGCTTGCCGAGCGCCTCGCCGTCGAGGTCCAGTACGGAGTCGCAGCCGATGACCAGGGCGCCGGCCGCCTCCGGGAGCGCGGCCACGGTGGAGGCCTTGGCCTCGGCGAGCACGAGGGCCAGTTCGGCGGGGGTGGGCGCGGACAGCGCGTCCTCGTCGACACCGCTGACGACCACCTCGGGCGCGAGCCCGGCCTGCCGGAGCAGTCCGAGACGGGCGGGGGAGGCGGAGGCGAGGACGAGCCGGCGGCGCTGATCAGTCATACGGGTCATCGTAGGGCGCGGTCCGCCCGTCAATGAAGGCCGAGCACGATCATGGCCACCACCGCCGTCAGCGCGAGCAGCACACCCGCGCGGCGCAGCATGGTCTGCGCGTCGCGCAGCTCCTCGGGCGGCTCGTTCTCGGGATCGGACCACAGCATGGGACCGATCCTCCGGCCGCCGCGCCCGGAACGCTTGAGTACCCGTACTCAGCCGCCGTCCCCGTACCCGGCCGCCGTCCTCACCCGGCCGCCGTCATCCGGGCCAGTACGTCCGTGCCCAGGCGCGCGGACCCGGGCTCGGGGTGCGGTGGCGGGCGATACGGGTGGGGGAGGACCACTCGGCGGGCGGCTCGGGCGCCCGTTCCGGGGAGCGGGCCGCCGCCGCGGCACGGGCCTGGACCACCGCCAGCGCGGCGGCCAGTTCCTCACGGGTCGGTTTTCCCCGTACGACCTTGATCATCTGCGACTCCCTTCCCGTCCGGGCGGAACGACCGGACACCCTAGAGCGGAATGTTGCCGTGCTTCTTCGGAGGCAGGCTCTCCCGCTTCGTACGGAGCTGACGCAGCCCCTTCACGATATGCGCGCGGGTGTCCGAGGGCATGATCACCGCGTCGACATAGCCGCGTTCGGCCGCCGCGTACGGATTGAGCAGCGCGTCCTCGTACTCCTGGATCAACCGGGCGCGCGCCGTCTCCTGCGCCTCCTCGTCACCGGCCGCGGCGATCGTACGGCGGTGCAGGATGTTCACCGCGCCCTGCGCGCCCATCACGGCGATCTGCGCGGTCGGCCAGGCCACATTGAGATCGGCGCCGAGATGCTTGGAGCCCATGACGTCGTACGCGCCGCCGAAGGCCTTGCGGGTGATCACCGTGATCAGCGGGACGGTGGCCTCCGCGTAGGCGTAGATCAGCTTGGCGCCGCGCCGGATGATGCCGCCGTACTCCTGGTCCACGCCCGGCAGGAAGCCCGGGACGTCGACGAAGGTCAGCACCGGGATGTTGAAGGCGTCGCACGTACGGACGAAACGCGCGGCCTTCTCCGAGGCGTTGATGTCCAGACAGCCCGCGAACTGCATCGGCTGATTGGCGACGACACCGACCGGGAAGCCCTCGACCCGGCCGAACCCGGTGATGATGTTCGGTGCGAACAGCGCCTGGGTCTCCAGGAACTCGCCGTCGTCCAGCACATGTTCGACGGCGGTGTGCATGTCGTACGGCTGGTTGGCGGAGTCGGGGATCAGGGTGTCGAGTTCGCGGTCGTCGGCGGTCGTCTCCGGATCGGCCTGCTCGGGGAAGGCGGGCGGCTCGGAGAGATTGTTCGACGGGAGGTAGGAGAGCAGGGACTTGACGTACTCGATCGCGTCCTTCTCGTCCCCCGCCATATGGTGGGCGACCCCGGAGGTCGTGTTGTGGGTACGGGCGCCGCCCAGCTCCTCGAAGCCCACGTCCTCGCCGGTCACCGTCTTGATGACATCGGGCCCCGTGATGAACATGTGCGAGGTCTGGTCGACCATCACCGTGAAGTCGGTGATCGCCGGGGAGTAGACCGCGCCGCCCGCGCACGGGCCGACGATCAGGCTGATCTGCGGCACCACACCCGAGGCGTGCACATTGCGGCGGAAGATCTCGGCGAACAGACCGAGCGCGGCCACGCCCTCCTGGATACGGGCGCCCCCGCCGTCGTTGATGCCGATGATCGGACAGCCGGTCTTCAGGGCGAAGTCCATCACCTTCACGATCTTCTCGCCGTAGACCTCGCCGAGCGAGCCGCCGAAGATCGTGAAGTCCTGCGAGTAGACACAGACGGGCCGGCCGTCGACCGTGCCGTAACCGGTGATGACACCGTCGCCGTACGGGCGGTTCTTCTCGATGCCGAAGGCCGTGGAGCGGTGCCGGGCGAACTCGTCCAGTTCGACGAACGACCCCTCGTCGAGCAGCAGACCGACGCGCTCACGTGCCGTCAGCTTGCCCTTGGCGTGCTGTTTCTCCACCGCGCGCGCCGAGCCCGCGTGGGTGGCCTCCTCGATACGGCGCCGCAGATCGGCGATCCGGTCCGCTGTGGTGTGGGCCGCGGCGGTCCCCGGGGACGTGTCCGCGGGGACTCCGGCGGTTTCGGCGGTGGGTCCCTGGGCGATTTCCGGCTCGGACATCGGGATGCGGCTCCCTGCGGGTCACGGATGCGGGTATTCCGGTGCTACTGATCCGTAGCGTATCGGCGTGGATACCGTTCGGCAGTGCGGTGTTTGCCACACCTAGGGTGGCTTGCATGAACGACTCCGACACCCCCGTGAGCCGCTGGTCCGACCTCGACCGGCCACCTCTCAACGCTAGCGCGCTGCGGCGCGGGCTGATCAGGCCCGGCGGTCTGTGGACCTCCCTCGACGTGGTCCCCGCGACCGGCTCCACCAACACCGATCTGGCCGGGCGGGCCGCGGCGGGCCTGGCCGAGGGCGCGGTGCTGGTCGCCGAGGAGCAGACGGCGGGACGGGGCCGGCTGGACCGGCGGTGGACGGCGCCGGCCCGTTCGGGACTCTTCTTCTCCGTACTGCTCAGGCCGGGACCGGACGTACCGGTCCGCCACTACGGCTGGCTGCCGCTGCTGACCGGAGTGGCCGTGGCGACCGGTCTGGCACGGGCGGCGGGCGTGGACACATCCCTCAAATGGCCCAACGACCTGCTGGTGACCGTGGAGGGCGGGGAGCGCAAGGCGGGCGGGATCCTCGCCGAGCGCGCGGGGGACGGCGCGGTCGTGGTGGGCATCGGGCTGAACGTCTCGCTGCGCGCGTCCGAACTGCCCGTGCCGACGGCCGGTTCACTCGCCCTGGCGAACGCGGTGTCCCTGGACCGGGACACCCTGCTGCGGGGAGTGCTGCGGTCACTGGAGCGGTGGTACGGGCAGTGGCGGACGGCGGGCGGCGATCCGGCGCTGTCCAGGGTCCAGGAGGCGTACGCGGCGGGGTGCGCGACCCTGGGACGGCCGGTACGGGCACAGCTGCCGGGGGACCGGGAGCTGGCCGGGGAGGCGGTCGCGATCGACAGCGAGGGCCGGCTGGTCGTACGGACCGGGGACGGCGAACGGCACCCGGTGGGCGCGGGCGACATCGTGCATCTGCGGGCGGCCGGGTGAGCCGGGACGGCGGAGACCGGGCCGAGCGGAGCGGCGGGGTTCGCCGGGTGGGCCGGGTGGGCCGGTGGCGGCGCGCGACGGGGTGAATCCGGGGTGTCAGGACCCGGTGGAACCGGTCACGCCGACGGCCCCGCGGACGTATAAATAGGCTGGTGGGTGGGACGTGAGCCAGGGCACATCTGCCGTATCGTTGAGGCGGTCCACGACAGATCGGCAGGACAGTGCGCAGGGAACGGGCAGGAGGCGGCTGGTGACCGTCGACGATTCGACTTCCGGCGAGGACGCGCAGCGGCCGTCGGAACCGTCCGGATTCCCGACCCCGCACCATGTCGTCGACCACACGGCCGAGCCGACCGACGACCCGCTGGCCATCCGTCTCGAACAGCTCATTCTCGGCGCGGAGCGCCGCTACACCCCCTTCCAGGCGGCCCGTACCGCCGGGGTCTCGATGGATCTCGCCTCCCGCTTCTGGCGCGCGATGGGCTTCGCCGACATCGGCCAGGCCAAGGCGCTCACCGAGGCGGACGTCCTGGCGCTGCGCAGGCTCGCGGGCCTGGTGGAGGCGGGGCTGCTCAGCGAGCCGATGGCGATCCAGGTCGCCCGGTCGACGGGACAGACCACCGCCCGGCTGGCGGAGTGGCAGATCGACTCCTTCCTGGAGGGGCTGACCGAGCCGCCCGAGCCGGGCATGACCCGTACGGAAGTCACCTATCCGCTGGTGGAACTGCTCCTGCCGGAGCTGGAGGAGTTCATCGTCTATGTCTGGCGGCGCCAGCTCGCCGCCGCGACCGGACGGGTCGTCCAGGCCGCCGACGACGAGGAGATGGTCGACCGGCGGCTCGCCGTCGGCTTCGCGGATCTCGTCGGGTTCACCCGGCTGACCCGCAGGCTGGAGGAGGAGGAACTGGGCGAGCTGGTCGAGGCGTTCGAGACGACCTGCGCCGACCTCGTCGCCGCGCACGGCGGCCGGCTGATCAAGACGCTCGGTGACGAGGTCCTGTTCGCGGCGGACGACGCGGGCACGGCGGCGGAGATAGCGCTGCGGCTCATAGAGACCATGACCCATGACGCGTCCATGCCGGCGCTACGGGTGGGGATCGCGTTCGGCACGGTCACCACGCGGATGGGCGATGTCTTCGGCACGACCGTGAACCTGGCCAGCAGGCTCACCTCGATCGCGCCCAAGGACACGGTGCTGGTCGACGGCGCGTTCGCGGAGGATCTGATCCGCTCGGGCGAGGCCCCCGCCTCCGAGGCCCAGGCGGCCGAGGCGGCGGCGGAGGCCGAGAAGGAGGGCCACGCCCCGCCCCCGTACCGCTTCGGACTCCAGCCCATGTGGCAGCGGCCGGTGCGCGGGCTCGGTGTGGTGGAACCGTGGCTGCTGGGACGGCGCACCACATAGTCCTCGGCGACGGGGCGGCCTAGGATCGACTCCCGGTGAACCATCGTTAACCGGGAGGGTGTGGTCATGGCCGGGACTGAAGAGGTCGACGGGCGGCGGTTCGGGGAGTTCGTCGTCGTACGGCGGCACGGCGGCGGCGGTCATGTCGCGGAGCTGGTCCTCGACCGCCCCAAGGCGATGAACGCCGTGTCGACGGAGATGGCCGGGTCCATCGCCGCCGCGTGCACGGCGCTCGCCGCCGACGGGAGCGTACGGACGACCGTTCTGACCTCCACCCACGCACGGGCCTTCTGCGTGGGCGCGGACCTCAAGGAGCGCAACTCCCTGAGCGACGCCGAGCTGGTACGGCAGCGCCCGCTCGCACGCGCCGCGTACACCGGGGTGCTGGAGCTGCCCATGCCGGTCGTCGCCGCGGTGCACGGGTTCGCGCTGGGCGGCGGGTTCGAGCTGGCGCTCGCCTGCGATCTGATCGTCGCGGACCGTACGGCGGTCCTCGGACTGCCCGAGGTGTCGGTCGGGGTGATCCCCGGCGGCGGCGGTACGCAACTGCTGCCGCGCCGGGTCGGGGCCGCGCGCGCCGCCGAGCTGATTTTCACGGCCCGGCGCGTGGAGGCCGCGGAGGCGGAGCGGCTGGGGCTGGTCGATCTGCTGGTGGACGAGGGCGCGGACCGGGACGAGGCCCTCGCGCTGGCGGAGCGCGTCGCCGCGAACTCGCCCGTCGGCCTGCGGGCCGCGAAGCGCGCGCTGCGGCTCGGGCACGGGCTCGATCTGCGGGCGGGCCTGGAGGTCGAGGACGCCGCGTGGCGCTCCGTGGCCTTCTCCGGGGACCGCGCGGAGGGGGTCGCGGCCTTCAACGAGAAGCGGAAGCCGCAGTGGCCGGGAGAGTGAACGGGCCCCCGGGCGAACGCACGGTGACCGCCTTCCACCACGGATGATCAAATCCCGCCATACCGCCCTAAGCTGGGTTTGTGGAAGTGGACGGGAGACTGCGCGCCATAGTGGAACTGTCCCAGGCGATGGCGGCGGCCCCTACGGCGATCGAGTCCTGGCGGGCCGCCGCGGAGGGCGCGCGGGAGGCGCTCGGGGGGAGCTTCGCGGCGCTCTCCGTGTGGGAGCGGGATCTCGGGCGGCTCAAGGTGCTGGTGAACACGGGGGAGCGGGCCGAGGGGGAGGAGGAGTTCCCCGAGGACGAGACCTATCCCGTGCACCGGTTTCCCGAGATCGCCGAATTCCCGCACGGGCGGCGGGCGGGCGGCGGTCCGAAGGCCTGGGTCGAGACGGCGGACGGGGCGCCCGGCGCCCGTCATGAGCGGGCGGCCGCGCTCCGTGGCCGGGGCCGTGGCTGCTGTGTCGTCGCGCCGGTCGTGCTGAACGGGCGGGCGTGGGGCGAGCTGTATGTGGCCCGCCCCCCGGGGGAGCCGGTCTTCGGCCCGGACGACGCGGATTTCGCGACCGTCGTCGCGTCCGTGGTGGCGGCGGGTATCGCCCAGACGGAGCGGCTCGAAGAGGTCCGCCGGCTCGCCTTCACGGACCCGCTGACCGGGCTCGCGAACCGGCGGGCGGTCGATGTACGGCTGGACGAGGCGGTCGGCAGACACCGGGAGGACGGGGCCGTCGTGAGCCTGGTCGTCTGCGATCTCAACGGCCTGAAGCGGGTCAACGACACCCTTGGGCACGCGGTGGGCGACCGTCTGCTGGAACGGTTCGGCACGGTCCTGTCCGTATGCGGCGCCAGGCTCCCCGGGGCGCTGGCGGCGCGGCTGGGCGGTGACGAGTTCTGCCTGGTGGCGGTGGGGCCCACGGCGGACGAGGTGATCGCGGTGGCGGACGAACTGTGCGCGCGGGCGGCCGAGCTGAACCCGGGGGAGGGAGTGGCGTGCGGGATCGCCTCGACGGGGGACCCGATCGGGGAGGTGCGGACGGCGCGACGGCTGTTCCGGCTGGCGGACGCGGCGCAGTACCGGGCGAAGGGGGCGAGGTCGAGGGGGCCGGTGGTGGCGGGGCGGGACGGAACCGTACTCGCCCTGGCGGACACGCCGCCACGGGGCCCGGACCGCCGCCGCTTCCGCGCGCCGCCTCCCGGTTAGGGGGTCGCGGGTCCGTCCGCGTGCCGGTTCGTCCTCAATCGCCGGACGGGCTTGTTTTTTCGCACCGCGTTCGTCCGGGAGCCCGGCGCCGGGGCGGACGGTTCTGTCCTCAATCGCCGGACGGGCTTGATGTCGGCAGCCGCCCCCCGCCGGGAGGCGATCCGTTGGTGACAGGGAGGGATTCAGTCCGTAGGCTCCTGAATATGGATATGCACACTGTCGTGGTGGGGACGGCCGGGACGACCGGCGAGGATGTGGTCGCCGTGGCCCGTGGGCTCGCCAGGGTCGAGCTCTCGCCCGAGGCCCTCGACGCGATGGCCGCCGCGCGGGAGGTCGTGGACGCGCTCGCCGCCAAGCCCGAGCCCGTCTACGGCGTGTCCACCGGGTTCGGCGCGCTCGCCACCCGGCACATCGGCCAGGACCTGCGCACCCGCCTCCAGCGCAACATCGTGCGCTCGCACGCCGCCGGGATGGGCCCGCGTGTGGAGCGCGAGGTGGTGCGGGCGCTGATGTTCCTGCGGCTCAAGACCGTGGCGTCCGGGCGTACCGGCGTACGCCCCCAGGTCGCGCGGACCATGGCCGACGTGCTGAACGCCCGGATCACCCCCGTCGTGCACGAGTTCGGCTCGCTCGGCTGCTCCGGAGATCTCGCGCCGCTCTCCCACTGCGCGCTCACGCTCATGGGCGAGGGCGGCGCCGAGGGCCCCGACGGGGTGGTGCGGCCGGCCGCCGAACTGCTCGCCGCGCACGGCATCGAGCCGGTCGAGCTGCGCGAGAAGGAGGGCCTCGCCCTGCTCAACGGCACGGACGGCATGCTCGGCATGCTGGTGATGGCGATCGCCGATCTCCAGCGGCTCTACACCTCCGCCGACATCACCGCCGCGCTGAGTCTGGAGGCCCTGCTCGGCACCGCCAAGGTCCTCGCCCCCGAACTGCACGCCATCCGCCCGCACCCCGGCCAGGGCGTCAGCGCCGCCAATATGCTGCGGGTGCTCGCCGGGTCCGGGCTGACCGGCCACTTCCAGCAGGACGAGGCACCGCGCGTCCAGGACGCGTACTCCGTGCGCTGCGCCCCCCAGGTCGCCGGCGCCGGGCGGGACACCCTGGAGTACGCGGGTGTCGTCGCCGGCCGCGAGCTGGCCTCGGCGGTCGACAACCCGGTGGTGCTGCCCGACGGCCGTGTCGAGTCCAACGGGAACTTCCACGGCGCGCCCGTCGCGTATGTCCTGGACTTCCTGGCGATCGCCGCCGCCGACCTCGCCTCCATCGCCGAGCGCCGTACGGACCGGCTGCTGGACAAGAACCGCTCGCACGGGCTGCCGCCCTTCCTCGCCGACGACCCCGGGGTCGACTCGGGCCTGATGATCGCCCAGTACACCCAGGCCGCCCTGGTCAGCGAGATGAAGCGGCTGGCCGTTCCCGCCTCCGTCGACTCGATCCCGTCCTCCGCGATGCAGGAGGACCATGTCTCGATGGGCTGGTCGGCCGCGCGCAAGCTCCGTACGGCCGTCGGCCATCTCACCCAGGTGATCGCCGTCGAGCTGTACGCGGCGACGCGCGCGGTCGAGCTGAGGGAGGGTCTGACGCCCGCGCCCGCGTCCAGGGCCGCCATCGACGCCCTGCGCGCCGCCGGTGCCCAGGGGCCGGGCCCCGACCGCTTCCTCGCCCCCGATCTCGCGGCGGCCGAGGCCTTCGTCCGCGAGGGCGGGCTGATCGCGGCGGTGGAGCGGGTGACCGGGCCGCTGGCCTGAGGCGTACGGCGACTGGCCCGAGGCGTACGGCGGAGGGGGCCGCCCCGGGGGGCGGGGGCCCCCGCGGGGGTGGGGCTGGG
>NZ_JBSGVS010000106.1:0-18939 GCF_053608565.1 Streptomyces sp. NPDC055025 | reverse complement strand
CTCCGCGCCGGGGCCCTCCCGCGTATGCCGGTGTCCGTCCCCTGTCAGTGCCCGTCCCCGTCGTCCGCGGTCTCCACCTCTTCACGGGTGATGCCGAGCAGATACAGCACGGTGTCCAGGAACGGTACGTTCACCGCCGTGTGGGCCGCCTTGCGGACCACCGGCTTGGCGTTGAAGGCGACCCCCAGCCCCGCCGCGTTCAGCATGTCGAGATCGTTGGCACCGTCGCCGATCGCGACGGTCTGCGCCAGCGGGACCCCCGCCTCGGCCGCGAATCTGCGCAGCAGCCGGGCCTTGCCCGCGCGGTCCACGATCTCGCCCACCACGCGTCCGGTGAGCTTGCCGTCCACGATCTCCAGGGTGTTGGCGGCGGCGAAGTCCAGCCCGAGCTGCTCCTGGAGGGCATCGGTGACCTGGGTGAATCCGCCCGAGACCACCCCCACTTGATAGCCCAGCCGCTTGAGCGTACGGATCAGGGTGCGCGCGCCGGGGGTGAGCCGTATCTCGGCCCGCACCTTCTCCACGACCGACTCGTCGAGCCCGGCGAGCAGCGCCACCCGCGCGTGCAGGGACTGCTCGAAGTCCAGCTCCCCGCGCATGGCCCTGGAGGTCACCTCGGCGACCTCGGTCTCACAGCCCGCGTGGGCCGCGAAGAGTTCGATGACCTCGTCCTGGATCAGGGTCGAGTCCACGTCCATGACCACCAGCCGCTGGGCCCGGCGGTGCAGTCCGGCCGAGACGACCGCGACATCCACCCCGATCTCCGCGCCCTCGGTGGCCAGCGCGGTGCGCAGCGGCTCGGTCTCCACCCCCGACACCGCGAACTCCACGGCGGTGACCGGGTATTTCGCCAGCCGGAAGATCCGGTCGATATTGCCGCCGGTGGCGGTGATACAGGCCGCTATGGCCGCCGTCGACTCGGCGGTCAGCGGGTTGCCGAGCACGGTGACATGGGAACGGCCGCTGCCGCGCGGCCGGTTGTCGCCGATGCCGGAGATGATCTCCGCCTGGAGTTTGAGTGATTCCGTCCAGGTGTGCACGGTCGCCCGCAGCGCGCCCTCGGCGCCGGAGGCCGGAGCGGTGATCAGCGCGCAGAGGACGATACGGCCACGGGTGACGACCTGCTCGATGTCGATCACATCGACGGAGTAGGCGGCGAGGGTGTCGAAGAGCCCGGCGGTGATCCCGGGACGGTCCTTCCCGAAGATCTTGACGAGAAGAGTGGGGACGTCGGCGGTCCGAGGGGGCTGCGATGCGCTCATGGTGGTTCCACCGTATCGGGCGAGTCAGGAGCTGTGGCCGGCCGTCCCGCGTACCGGACAGCGGTTCCAGTCTCGGTCAGCGGCCGTCCCGCTGCGACCCCGGGGGAGGCGGTCCGCTGCCGCCCTCGGGAAGGCGCAGATAGGGGTTCGTACCAGGGTTGGCGGGCCGGTAGGGCACGGACGGGGTGTACGGTCCGGGCGCCTGTCCCGGGTCAGGAGCGGTACGGTTCCCGGGTCCCGCCGCGGGGGCCTCCTCGGGCATCGGCGGAAACCCCGGCTCGGGCAGCGGCAGGACTTCCGCCCTGGGCGCCCGTCGGTCCTCCGACTCCGCCGCTCCCGAACCCCGTCCCTTCTTCCGTACCGCGTAGGCGAGCAGCGCCCCCGCACCGCCCGCCCCCGCGCCCCAGACCGCGCCGAGCAGCAGGGCCGTACCGGCTCTGCCGCGCAGTTCGAGGCCCGCGTCGAACGCGGGGATCCCGAACACGGACAGCGACATGTCGGCCGAGACATCCGTGAGCCGTACCAGGGCCGGGAGAGTGAGCGCGGTGACAGTGCCGAGCGTCAGGGCACACCGCCCGGCGAGGGCGGCCACGCCCCGGTGAGCGGGGTTCCGATGGGCCGCGCTCCCGTGAGTCGCGCTTCCGTGAGCGGGGCTCCGGTGGGCCGCGCTCTCGTCGGCCTGGATCGTACGGACCGCCGTCAGCACCCCCGCGTACAGCATCATCACGGCGACGGCCGCCACCAGCAGCCAGATCCGTCCGTCCAGCTCCGTGAGCCCGCCGACCGTCAGCGGCTCACCGCCCGACGGCCGCAGCAGCCTGTCCAGCGGGTCGGGGAGCAGGGAGGCCAAGGGGCCCGACGCGCGGCCGTCCCACGGCACGAACAGCCCGAGCGGAACACCGAGCCAGACACCGTTCGGCGCACCGAGCAGGGCCGCGCCCGCGATACGCCGGGGATGGGCGTCGCCGATCGCCGCGAACCCGGCCGCCGCGAGTCCCGCGACCACCGCCATCAGCACCACGGTGACCAGGGCGGAGGCCGCCGGCCGTACGATCCGGTGCGCCCGCTCCCAGCCGCGCGGCAGCGGCGTACGGCCGGAGACGAGCAGGGCCACGGCCAGGACGCCGAGCACCCACAGCAGGGCGCCGGCCAGCGACTCGGCGGTGTCCACCCGGAATCCCACCGTCGCTCGGGCGTTCACCAGATCACCGAGCCGGTCGGGCAACAGCCCCCCGATGCCCGGGATGTCGCCGAGATCACCGAGATCGCCCAGTCCCGGTACCTCGCCGAGTCCCGGCACCTCGATCCCGGAGCCGTCACCGCCCCCGCCCGGCATCCGGTCGAGCCCCAGCCCGCTCCCGTCGATCGTGACGACATCACGCCCGGCCCACGCGAGCCCGCCGACCAGGCCGACGAAGAGCGCCGCCACCGTCCCCGCCCGCAGGGCCAGTTCGGCGACGGAGACATACGCGCCCGCGCGCCGCAGCGACCGCAGAAAGAGGAACGCGAGGATCAGCGCCCCCGTGAGCCCCACGCCCAGTGGCGTGAAGTCGACAGCGGTCCGCGCCTCCGCACCGTCCATGCCGAGGGCGGACACATCGCCGGAAGGCGTGACCGATCCTCCCGCCCCCAGCACCACCACCGCCGCGGTCATCGGCCCCAACGAGCCCGCCGCGTCGGCGCCCAGCAGCCGCAGACCGAGCGCCGCGACCGCCGCCATCCCGACCAGCGCCCAGCTCACGGCGGCGACCGAGCCCAGCAGCACATCGACCGGACCGCTTCGGCCGCCGTCGTCCCGCGCGTTCATCAGGACCCCCCGATCCCCGACGGGTGTGTCCGCCTTGTGATCGTTCCTCGTATTCGCGCATGATCCGTAGGCACTCATACGCGGTTACCACTCTCCGGGTGCCTTTCTCCCCCGTCAACGGTCCCTCCACGCACGCTGTTACGTGCTTGTACCAGGCGTTCGTACGGCCCGGCTTTCCCGCGGCGGAGCGAGCCTGAAATAGTTCCTCACGATGTTCGCCATCCCTAGACTCCCTGCGACGGGGGACAATCGGGGGACAAAAAGTGGGGCATGGAGTGCCGGAACTCGTACTTGAATTGAACGGAAGGACCTGGGCACTCGATCCGTCCAGGTCGTACACCCTGGGCCGCGACCCCCAGGGTGACCTGGTGATCGATGACGCCAGGGTCTCGTGGCGCCATGCCACCATCAGCTGGAGCGGCCGGAACTGGGTCATCGAGGACCACGGCAGCACCAACGGCACCTATGCGCAGGGCCGGCGCATCCAGCGGCTGGACATCGGTCCCGGCTCGGCCGTGTATCTCGGCAACGCCACCGACGGACCCCGGCTCAGCCTCACCGGCGGCGGAGCGGCGGGCGCGGGTGCGTACAGCGCACAGGCACCGGACCGTACACAGCAGGCGGAGCAGGGCTGGCAGCAGTCCCAGCAGTCCCAGCAGCCATCCGCGCAGGGACAACAGGCCTGGCAGCAGCAGCCGGGGACACCGCAGCAGCACGGCCAGGCGCCGCCGCGGCAGAGACAGGTGCCGCACCAGCAGGGCCCGCACCAGCAGGGCCCTCACCAGGGCGGCGGCCCCGGTGCCTCCTTCCCGCAGCAGGCCCCGGCCTCCGGCGGTGCCGCGGGGGCCCCGCCGGTGTACGGCGACCGCAGCCCGACCACCTTCCACCAGCTCTCCCTCGGCCGTGTGATGCGTATCGGCCGCGCGCTGGAGAACGAACTGGTCGTCGCCGACCTCCAGGTCTCGCGGCTGCACGCCCAGTTCACGGCGACGCCCGACGGCCGGTTCGAGATCCGTGACCTCGGTTCCCACAACGGCACCTATGTCAACGGCCAGCCGATAGCCAAGTCCGGCACCGTACAGATCGGCCCCAACGACATCGTCGGCGTGGGCCACTCGACGTTCCGTCTGGTCGGCGACCGCCTTGAGGAGTTCGTCGACACCGGCGAGGTCTCCTTCTCCGCCCGTCATCTCACGGTGACCGTCGACGGCGGCAAGCAGATCCTCAAGGACATCTCCTTCGGTGTCCCGGAGAAGTCGCTGATCGCGGTCATCGGCCCGTCCGGCTCCGGCAAGTCCACGCTGCTCAAGGCGCTCACCGGCTACCGCCCCGCCGACCAGGGCGATGTCCTCTACGACAACCGGAATCTGTACAAGCAGTTCGCCGAGCTGCGCCAGCGCATCGGTCTGGTCCCGCAGGACGACATCCTGCACAAGGAGCTGTCCGTCAGAAAGGCGCTCAAGTACGCGGCCAAGCTGCGCTTCCCCGGTGACACCGCCGAGGCCGAGCGCGAGGCCCGGATAGACGAGGTGCTGCGCGAGCTGAAGCTCGACATCCACAAGAACAAGAAGATCACCTCGCTCTCCGGCGGTCAGCGCAAGCGTGTCTCCGTGGCCCTGGAGCTGCTCACCAAGCCGTCGCTGATCTTCCTGGACGAGCCGACCTCCGGTCTCGACCCGGGCATGGACCGCGATGTCATGCAGCTGCTGCGCGCCCTCGCCGACGACGGCCGCACGGTCCTGGTGGTCACCCACTCCGTGGCCGAACTGGCGCTCTGCGACAAGCTGCTGGTGATGGCCCCCGGCGGCTCCGTGGCGTACTTCGGCCCGCCGGAGGAGGCGCTCAACTTCTTCGGCTACACCACCTGGGCCGATGTCTTCTCCGCCTTCGAGAACTACCGCGACTACGACTGGGCGGGCCGCTGGCGTGGCTCGCAGCACTACCAGATGTACGCCGCCGACATCGACGCCGTCGCGGCACAGTCCGTACATATGCCGCCGCCGCAGCAGATGCGTCCGCCGAAGGCGCAGAGCTGGGGCTCCCAGCTGCTGACGCTGATCCGCCGCTATGCCTCGGTCATCGCGTCGGACAAGGGCTTCATGGCGCTGATGGTGATCCTGCCCGCCGTGCTCGGGGTGGTCAGCGTCGTCATCCCGGCGAAGTTCGGCCTCGGCCCGCCGGAGGCACCGTCCCGGTTCAACGGCGACGCGGGCACCATCATGCTGATCCTCGCGGTCGGTATGTGCTTCTCGGGCGCGGCCAACTCCGTACGAGAACTGATCAAGGAACGGGTGATCTACGAACGGGAACGGGCCACGGGCCTCTCCCGCTCCGCCTATCTGATGTCCAAGGTGATCACGCTCGGTGTGATCACGGCCATCCAGGGCGTCATCATCTGCGGTATCGGCTTCGCCACCCGCACCCTGCCCGAAGAGGGCCTGATCATGCCGCCGGCCATCGAGATCTGCCTTGTCGTGATCGCCCTCGGCTTCACCTCGATGATGTTCGGCCTGGTCATCTCCTCGCTGGTGAAGACCGCCGAGAAGACCATGCCGCTGCTGGTGATGTTCGCGATCGTCCAGGTCGTCTTCACCGGCATCCTCTTCCAGGTCTACGACTCGCCGGGGCTGGAGCAGTTCGCCTGGCTGATGCCGTCCCGCTGGGCCATCGCGGGCGCGGGCTCGACCCTCGATCTGGCACACCTCATGCCGCCGTGGGACCAGGACAACCCCACCAATCTGGACCCGCTGTGGGAGCACTCGGCGAGCCAGTGGGGGATGAACATCGGCATCCTGCTGCTCATCGGTGTGGTCTGCGGGTTCGCGGTGTCGCGGCTGCTGCGCCGTCATGAGCCGGAGGTCATGCGCAAGTAGCGCGCGGGCGGGGGGCACCCGCGTACGCGTACGCCGCGGACATCCGCGTACGCCGGAGGGCGGCACCCCGTGTGGGTGCCGCCCTCGTGGCTTCTGTGCCCTCGGCGCCGTTCGGCTCAGTAGGCGCTGTTGACGTTGTCCATCGAACCGTACTTGTCCGCGGCGTAGTTGGCGGCGGCCACGATGTTGGCGACCGGGTCCCAGATGTCGAACTTGGTGCCCTTGACGTGGTACGCCTGGAACGTCGGCGGAATGACCTGGAGCAGGCCCTTCGACGGTATGCCGTTCTTGGCGTTGATGTCCCAGAGGTTGATGGCCTTCGGGTTGCCGCTGGACTCGCGGAGGATGTTGCGGTGCAGCCCCTCGTACGAGCCGGGGATGCCGTTCTTCTTCATGATCGACAGCGCCTCACGGATCCACCCGTCCAGGTTGTCCGGGTAGGCCGCCTTGGCGAGCTTGCTGTCGGCCGTCTTGACGGCGGTGATCTCCTTCGCCGCGCTCGCCTTCAGGGCCGAGCTCTGCGTACCGCCCTGGGTGCTCGACCAGGCCACGGGCGCGGTGGCGACATGGGCGTCGGCGCCGGTGTTGCCACCGGGAACCAGCGAGAACGTGACGGCCGCGACACCTGCGGCGGCGATGCCTGCGATCGAAGCCTTGCGGGTCGTGGTCCTGTTCAGGCTACGGAGATCAGCGATGCGTGACGAGAACATGAAAGACGTACCTCTTCGAATTGCGGGGAGTCGCGAAGGCCGGTTGGCCAGCCAGCTCGGCGGCGACGAACGCAATTCTTAGCGGCAGCAAAATCCTGTGGCAAAGGTGTGACGTACGACCCTGGGTAGTGAATCGGGGCACCTATCCGGCGTCCAAATGCCCGTTTACGCCACGCTCACACCCCTTTGTTCATCGACTAAACGGCTTCGTAAGTGATCCACGTCCTATGTGCGGGCTCACATCGGGGGTGGGGCGATATGACCGTTCGTTGCTCCAGCAATGCTATGAGTGAGCGGTCTCGTCCGGGAGGACGAGATGGACGTCCCCGAACTCGTGCCAGAGATAGCGATGTTCCAGCGCCTCCTGGTACCCCCGCTCCAGCGCCGCGCGCCCGGCGATCGCCTCCAGCATCAGCAGATGCGAGGCCTCCGGCTCGTGCAGTCCGGTCAGCAGTCCGTCCACGGCACGCACCCCGCGCCGGGGCGTGATCACCAGATCCGTCCATCCCGAGGCCGCCCGCACCACACCGTCGCTCCCGGCCGCCGACTCCAGGGCCCGTACCGCCGTCGTACCGACCGCGATGATCTTTCCGCCGTCCGCCGCGGCGGCGTTCACCAGCCGGGCCGTCGTCTCCGGCACCTCGAAGCGCTCCGGGTACGGCGGCTCGTGCGCCTCCGCCGACGCCACCCCCGTATGCAGCGCCAGCGGGGCGAACCGCACTCCCCGCCGCACCAGCTCCCTGACCGTCCCCGCGGTGAAGGGACGGCCCGCGCTCGGCATCTCCGCGGAGCCCGAGCCGTCGGGCGAGGGGAGCGCGAAGACCGTCTGATACGCGGAGAGCGGCTGATCCCGCTCCGTGTACCCGTATCGGATCGGCCGCCCGTAGCGGCGCAGCAGTCCCGGCACATCGGGGTACGAGACCCGCGCCCACCACAGCCGGACCCCCTCCGGGTCCAGAGGCTCCTCCAGTACGAGCCGCTCGCCGCCCGGCAGCCGTACGACCGCCCCGGCCGGGCCCCCGGCCCGGGGCAGGGTGGTACCCGCCCCGGCCGCCCCGGCCGGTGACGGTGTGCGCAGTTCCACCGCCCACCGGCCGTCGTCACCCCGGGTCGAGAAGTGCGTGACGACCCGCGCGCCGCCCAGCCGCCCGTTGACCGCGGCCGGCAGCGTCGCCGACGTGTTGACCACCAGCACATCCCCGGCCCGGAGCAGGCCAGGCAGCTCAGGGAAAGTGTGATGAGTCACGTCGGCGCCCCGGGAGACCAGCAGACGTACATCGTCCCTGCCCGAGCCGCGCTGTTCCGCCGGGACCCGCGCCGACAGTTCCTCGGGCACCCGCGGCGCCCGCAGCGCTCCCGGCATACCCGGTCGCGCCCGCCTCGTCGCCCACCCCGCGGCCGGGCGCCTCATACGGTCACGTCCCGCAGCGCGGGAGCCGTGTACCGGCCGCTCGGCGGGCGCAGCTCCAGCAGCCGCAGAAAACCGGGCACCACCGACTCCGGATCCGGCCGCGGATCCGGGTCGTCCGGCACGGCCGCCGTATAGAGGTCCGTCCCCATGTCGCCCGGGTCGACGCTCCACACCCGCAGCTCCGGCTCCTCCACCGCGAGCACGGCGGCGAGCCGGTCCAGCGCCGCCTTCGACGCCCCGTAACCGCCCCAGGTCCCGTACGCCTCCGCCGCCGCGTCCGAACTGACCGTGATCACCGCGCCCGGCGCGTCCGCGCGCAACAGCGGCAGCGCCCGCTGCACCAGGCCGAGCGCCGCGACCACATTGGTCTCCAGCGCCGTCCGCAGTCCGTGCAGCGACAGCGCGTCCAGCCGTACGAGCGGCTCCGCGCCCAGCGCGCTGGCATTGCTCACCAGCAGATCGAGCGCCCCCAGTCCGGCGGCGGCGGTCACCAGTTCCTCCCGGTGCGTGGCGTCCGTGACATCCCCCGTGAGCGCCACCACCCGTGTCCCGTACGCCCTCGCCTCGCCGGCCGCCTCTTCCAGTACGGGCGCGGTCCGCGCGTCCAGCACCAGATCCCAGCCGCTCCGGGCCAGCGCCACGGCCAGCGCACGCCCCAGTCCCTTCGAAGCCCCCGTGATGATCGCTACGGGCATGACATCCGCTCCTTCCGCCGGATCGGCGCGCTCCGGTGCCCGCCGACGCCACCCAACGTAGGAACGCCGCCCCCCTCACCGCCTCGGACGCGGGCCCCGTCCACCCAGGGCATTCGCCCTAGGCCGCGCCGAGGCCGGACCTAGGCCGGACCTAGGTCATCGGCCCCGGCCGGAGGCGGTCGCGAGGCGGATACGGGCTGCCCGACCCGCCGGTACGGTAAAAACATGAGTCACCGACCCGGCTCCGGCCTCGCCGCCGTGAGCAGCGCGCTTCTCGCGATGAGCAGACGTCTGGAGGTGCGCGACGTCCTCAAGACGATCGTCGCCTCGGCCCGCGAACTGCTCGACGCCGAGTACGCGGCGCTCGGTGTCCCGGACGACCACGGCGGCTTCGCCCAGTTCGTGGTGGACGGCGTCAGCGACGAACAGTGGCGGGCCATCGGGCCGCTGCCCCGCCAGCACGGCATCCTCGCGGCGATGCTCCACGAGGAGAGGACCGAGCGCCTCGCCGATGTGCGCCGGGACCCGCGGTTCGGGGGCTGGCCCTCCGCCCACCCCGACATGTCCGACTTCCTCGGTCTGCCGGTCAGGGACGGCGACGAGACGCTCGCCGCGCTCTTCCTCGCCAACAAGCGCTGCCCCCGGGCGGAGTCCTCCCGCGGCCGGCGCTGCGGATTCACCGAGGAGGACGAGGAACTCCTCGCGATCCTCGCCCAGCACGCCGCGATCGCCCTCACCAACGCCCGGCTGTACGAGCGCAGCCGCGAACTCACCATCGCCGAGGAGCGCTCGCGCCTCGCGCACGAACTCCACGACGCGGTCAGCCAGAAGCTCTTCTCGCTCCGGCTGACCGCCCAGGCAGCCGCCGCCCTGGTCGACCGCGACCCGGCCCGCGCCAAGGACGAACTCCAGCAGGTCGCCGCTCTCGCCGCCGAGGCCGCCGACGAGCTGCGCGCCGCCGTGGTCGAGCTGCGTCCCGCGGCCCTCGACGAGGACGGGCTCGTCCATACGCTCCGCAACCATGTCCAGGTGCTCGACCGCGCCCACTCGGCCGAGGTCACCTTCGCCACCTCCGGGATACGGGCCCTGCCCGCGGCCCAGGAGGAGGCGCTGCTGCGGGTGGCCCAGGAGGCACTGCACAACGCGCTGCGGCACTCGGGGGCCGACCGGGTGGGGGTCGCCCTCGCCCGCCGGGCCCAGGGCGCGGTCCTCAGCGTCACCGACAACGGCAAGGGCTTCGAGCCCCGGACGGTCCGCAGGGCGGGCCGCCATCTCGGGCTGGTCTCGATGCGCGACCGGGCGAGCGGCGTGGGCGGCAGACTCAGGGTGAAATCGGCGCCCGGACAGGGCACCACGATCGAGATGGAGGTGCCCGGTGGCTGAAGAGGGCAGGGGCCCCGTGGAGCGCCCCGCCGACGGGACGGCGGCGGGGCGCGGGCGGGTGATCCGCGTTCTGCTGGTCGACGACCACCAGGTGGTCCGCCGGGGACTGCGCACATTCCTGGAGATCCAGGACGACATCGAGGTGGTGGGCGAGGCGTCGGACGGCGCCGAGGGGGTAGCCCGCGCCGGGGAACTGCACCCCGATGTCGTGCTGATGGACATCAAGATGCCCGGTATGGACGGTATCGAGGCGCTGCGCAAGCTCCGTGAGCAGGCCAGCCCGGCCAGAGTGCTGATCGTCACCAGCTTCACCGAGCAGCGCACCGTGGTCCCCGCCCTGCGGGCCGGGGCCTGCGGCTATGTGTACAAGGACATCGACCCCGAGGCGCTGGCGGGCGCGATCCGCTCGGTCCACGCGGGCCATGTGCTGCTCCAGCCGGAGGTCGCGGGCGCGCTGCTGGCCCAGGACGACTCCGGCACCGGCCAGGGCAGGGGGACCTCGCTCACCGAGCGGGAGCGGGAGGTGCTCGGACTGATCGCCGACGGGCGTTCCAACCGGGAGATCGCCCGTGCGCTGACGCTCTCGGAGAAAACTGTCAAGACCCACGTTTCGAACATCCTGATGAAGCTGGATCTCTCGGACCGTACGCAGGCGGCGCTCTGGGCCGTCCGACATGGGGCGGCGGACTGAAGCGGCCGAAGCGGACCGTCGTCCTCCGGTCTGAGATTCATACCGTCGTGTGTATGTCACCCACACGGCGCATCCTGATCGCCGCTCGGGCGTTCTTCATGGCGTAACCACGGCGTACTGCCGTGGTCATTGATCACACGATTAAGGAACATCCCATGAAGGTTGCCAAGAAGGCCGCTCTGGTCCTCGTCACCGCCGGTCTCGCGGCGGGCGCCTCCGCCGGTGCCGCGTTCGCCACCGATGGCGGCGCCCACGCCCTCGGCACGGCGAAGAACTCCCCGGGTGTCGGCTCCGGCAACGCCATCCAGGTCCCGGTGCACATCCCGCTGAACCTCACCGGCAACACGGTCAATGTGATCGGCCTGCTGAACCCGGCCTTCGGCAACCACTCGGTCAACCACTAAGGGCTGAGACCCGGGTCGGCCGCTTTCTTTTTGAGGGCTCGGTTCGCCTTCGGGGCGCTTTTTGTCGGTGCCGACAGTCGATCGTGCTCGGCCGCTCGTTCCTCGCGGCCTGCGCGCGTTCTCCTTTTCGGCACCGACGCGCCCCTTCGGCTCACTCGCCGGCGGGCGACAGCGGCCGGAACATGTCCGCACCCCGAGGCGGCCGAGGTGACCGGCACCCGGGTGGGACCTGCCCCGGCCGCCCCTGGGGTGCGCAGACGTTCCGGCCCCGCCCGGCCGCCGGCGAGTGAGCCGAAGGGCGCGCCGCTGTCGAAAGGGAGAGCGCGCGCAGGTCCGTGAGGTACGAGCGGACCGAGCACGGTCGACCGTCGACAGTGGCAGAAAGCGCCCGGAGGCGAACCGAGCCCCTTAAAAATGAGGCTCCTGCCTCTGCCGTTCCTCCACGTACGCGTTGTACGAGGCGACCCGCGCCCGTCGGGCCACCCGCTCGACCGGGCGCAGGGCCGCTCCGCGCGCCGCCATCTCCGACGCGCTCACCGCACCGCCGTGCCCGTGCTCGTACGCCAGCGAGACCAGCAGTCCGACCCGCTCCGCCAGTTCGAGGACCCGGACCGCACGCGGCGGGTAACCGGGCGCCAGTACCTCGCGGCCCCGCTCGGCCCGTGCCCGGTACGCGTCCAGGGCGGCCTCCGCCACCGGGCCCGAGGCCGCCACGTCGAGCCGTGAGATCGCCTCCGTCGCCTCCCGCAGCGCCTCGGCCAGCTCACGTTCCGCCTCCCCGAGCGAGGGCACATCCGCCGGCGGGGCCTCCCGTACCGGCAGACAGTGCCAGAGGACCTCGGTATGGCGGTCCCCCTCCGGGCCCACCGAGGTGACCTCGGGCACCAGACCGTACGGCGCGCCCGTCGCGACGACGGCCTCCTCGGCCTCCAGCGCGCGGGCATTGAACTCCGGAGGCCCGCTCAGCCCCAGCGGATGTCCCGGTACGGGCAGCGCCACCCGGTAGCCCGTCACGCCGAGCGCCCGTAGCCGCCCCAGCGCCAGCGTGAGCCCGACAGGACCGGCCTCGCCCGGCAGCCCCTCCACCCGGTGCGGCGCGTCATCACCGACCACGGCGAGCACGGCGTCGTCCGGCGATACAAACCCGGCCAGAAGGGCGTTTCCCCAAGCGGCCAGCAGTCCTGAGCGTGGTTGCGAATGCATGGACCCAGCCTAGGGAACGGACCTCAGAGCCGGACCACTCGACCGGTGGCGTAGATTTTCCGGGGAGACGCGCCCACAGGGCGCACCCGGAACGTCAAGACGATTGCATGGGGAGACAACGCGCTCATGAGCGATGTACTGGAGCTGGTGGACGTATCCGTGGTCCGCGACGGACGCGCTCTGGTGGACGATGTCTCCTGGTCGGTCAAGGAGGGGGAGCGCTGGGTGATCCTCGGCCCCAACGGCGCGGGGAAGACCACCCTGCTCAATCTCGCCTCCAGCTACCTTTTCCCGACCGGCGGGCAGGTGACCATCCTCGGTGACCGGCTCGGCAAGGTGGACGTCTTCGACCTGCGCCCGCGCATCGGTATCGCGGGCATCGCCCTGGCCGAGAAGCTGCCCAAGCGGCAGACCGTCCTCCAGACCGTGCTGACCGCCGCGTACGGCATGACCGCGACCTGGCACGAGAGCTACGACGAGGTCGACGAGCAGCGCGCCCGCGCCTTCCTCGACCGGCTGGGCATGACCGAGTACCTCGACCGGAGATTCGGCACCCTCTCCGAGGGCGAGCGCAAGCGCACCCTGATCGCCCGCGCGATGATGACCGACCCCGAACTGCTCCTGCTGGACGAGCCCGCGGCCGGTCTCGACCTCGGCGGGCGCGAGGACCTCGTGCGCAGGCTCGGCCGTCTCGCCCGCGATCCGTACGCCCCCTCCATGATCATGGTGACCCACCATGTCGAGGAGATCGCGCCGGGCTTCACCCATGTCCTCATGATCCGTCAGGGCAAGGTGCTCGCCGCCGGACCCATGGAGACGGAACTGACCTCCCGCAACCTCTCCCTCTGCTTCGGTCTCCCGCTCGTCGTCGAGCGCAACGGTGACCGCTGGACGGCGCAGGGACTGCCGCTCGGCTGACGCGGACAACGCCGCTCGGCTGACCGGATATCACCCCTGTCCCGACAGGGATCGCCGGACCTACCATGACCAGGTGGAAATCGAAGCGTGGGTGTGGTGGCTGATCGGCGCCGTCGGTCTGGGGATTCCGCTTGTTCTGACCGCGATGCCCGAGTTCGGAATGTTCTCCGCCGGGGCGGTCGCCGCCGCCGTCACCGCCGCGCTGGGCGGCACCGTGGTGGCCCAAGTCCTCGTATTCGCCGTGGTGTCCGTCGCGCTCACCGTGGTGGTCCGCCGTATCGCGAGCCGGCAACGCCGCTCCAGTCCCGGAGCGGCCACGGGAATTGACGCGCTGAGAGGCCGTCAGGCCATCGTTCTCGAACGTGTCGACGGCCGTGACGGGCGTATCAAGCTCGCCGGTGAGGTCTGGTCGGCGCGCGCCCTCGACGCGGACGCGTCGTTCGAACCCGGCCAGCAGGTCGATGTGGTCGAAATCGACGGTGCGACAGCCGTGGTGATGTGAGCCAACCCTGTGGAACGCTCCCCATACACGCTCCTGGTCTGAGAAACTCGATCATCAGAACATCCGGCAGCGAAGGGCCCGAGATACGCGATGCCATCAATCATCATCGTCCTGGTCATCCTGGTGGTGCTTGTATTCATCGCCCTGATCAAGACGATCCAGGTCATCCCGCAGGCAAGCGCCGCCATCGTGGAGCGGTTCGGCCGCTACACCCGAACGCTCAACGCGGGCCTGAACATCGTGGTCCCGTTCATCGACTCGATCCGTAACCGGATCGACCTCCGCGAGCAGGTCGTCCCCTTCCCGCCGCAGCCGGTGATCACGCAGGACAACCTGGTCGTCAACATCGACACCGTCATCTACTACCAGGTGACCGACGCCCGCGCGGCGACCTATGAAGTCGCCAGCTATATCCAGGCGATCGAACAGCTCACCGTCACCACGCTCCGCAACATCATCGGTGGCATGGACCTGGAGCGGACCCTCACCTCCCGTGAGGAGATCAACGCCGCGCTGCGCGGCGTCCTCGACGAGGCCACCGGCAAGTGGGGCATCCGCGTCAACCGCGTCGAGCTGAAGGCCATCGAGCCGCCGACCTCCATCCAGGACTCGATGGAGAAGCAGATGCGCGCCGACCGTGACAAGCGCGCCGCGATCCTCACCGCCGAGGGCATCCGCCAGTCGCAGATCCTCACCGCGGAGGGCGAGAAGCAGTCCGCGATCCTCCGCGCGGAGGGCGAGGCCAAGGCCGCGGCCCTGCGCGCCGAGGGCGAGGCCCAGGCCATCCGTACGGTCTTCGAGTCGATCCACGCGGGAGACCCCGACCAGAAGCTGCTCGCGTACCAGTACCTCCAGATGCTCCCCAAGATCGCCGAAGGCGACGCCAACAAGCTCTGGATCGTGCCCAGCGAGATCGGCGACGCACTCAAGGGACTCAGCGGAGCCTTCGACAACCTCGGCGGCGGGGTCCCGGGCTTCAACACCGGCAAGGAACGCCGCCAGACCCCCCCGCTGGACTGACCGTACTGCCCCTTCGTGCATGATCGTTGCATACCGCACCGATCACCGAAGGGGCAGCGCACTGTGACCATCTGGGAGATGCTCGCCGTCTTCGTCGCGGGCATCAGCGCCGGGACCATCAACACCATCGTCGGTTCCGGCACCCTGATCACCTTCCCCGTCCTGCTGGCGACCGGCCTCCCACCGGTCACCGCGACCGTCTCCAACGCCCTTGGACTCATACCGGGTTCGATCAGCGGAGCCATCGGCTACCGCGCCGAACTCGCCGGCCAGCGCCGCCGGGTGCTGCGGCTGAGCGTCGCCGCACTCGTCGGCGGTCTCACCGGCGCCACGCTGCTGCTCGTCCTGCCCTCGACGGCCTTCGAGACGATCGTGCCCGTCCTGGTCACCATCGCCCTCGCCCTGGTGATCTTCCAGCCCCGGCTCACCAGGGCCGTCCAGGCCCGCCGCCGACGCCGAGGCACCAGTGCCCGCCCCGACGGCGGTCCGCTCCTGTTCGCCGGACTCCTCTTCGCCAGCGTCTACGGCGGCTACTTCACGGCGGCCCAGGGAATCATCTATCTCTCCCTGATGGGCATGCTGCTCGACGACAGTCTGCAACGCCTCAACGCCGTCAAGAACATCCTCGCCGCCGTCGTCAACAGCGTCGCCGCGCTCTACTTCCTCTTCGTCGCCCACTTCGACTGGACGGCCGTGGTGCTCATCGCCGTCGGCTCCGCACTGGGCGGCCAGATCGGCGCCAGGGTCGGCCGCCGTCTGCCCCCGGTCGCGCTGCGCGCGCTGATCGTCGCGGTCGGTCTGGTCGCCGTCGCACAGCTCCTGATCCGCCGCTACGGCTGACACCCAAGACGCGCGGACGCACAGGAGCCCGCCCCCGGATCCGGGAGCGGGCTCTCGCCCAACGTCGTAGTGGGCCTTACGCGGCGGACCGCACGCCTATCAGCCACTGCGGCAGCTCCGAACGCTCACCCGCCCGCAGCGACAGCAGCATCGCGTCCGCCGGGGACGGTACGAACGGGTCGTGCAGCAGCGGCATCCCCGCCTGCTCCGGCGTACGGTCGGCCTTGCGGTGGTTGTCCTCGGCGCAGGAAGCGACGGTATTCAGCCAGCTGTCGGCGCCACCCCGGGACCGCGGCACCACATGGTCCACCGTCGTCGCGCGTCTGCCGCAGTACGCGCACCGGTGCTGGTCCCGTACCAGCACACCCCGCCTCGACCACGGGGCCTGTCTTCGAAAGGGCACCCGCACATAGCGGCAGAGCCGGATCACCCGGGGCACCGGAAGCTCCATGGTGGCCGCACGGACACGGAGACCGGGATGAGCCTGCTCGACGACGGCCTTGTCCTGGAGCACCAGCACCACCGCACGGTTGAGTGTCACCGTCGACAGCGGCTCGAAGCTCGCATTCAGTACCAGCGTGTCCCGCATCCCGCCCACCTCCCGTGTGCCGGCCCACCACCTGGCGGGCTGGGATCAACTCTGGCCGGGCACGCCGAGGGGGACAACACAATAAAAAGTGCCCTGCCCTGGTCTCTCCAAGACCAGGGCAGGGCAAACAAAAGGAAAACGGTCAGCTCTTGACCGGCGCGGCGTACTCGCCGATGAGCTGCGCACGAGCAAGCGTGTGGAAGCGCAAATTGAAGCCGACGAACGCGGGCGAGGCGTCACTGTCGGGCCCCAGCCGCTCGGTGTCCACGGCGTACACCGTGAACACATACCGGTGTGCCGGATCCCCGGCCGGCGGCGCCGCGCCCCCGAAGTCCTTCGAGCCGTAGTCGCTCCGCGCGTGCACCGCGCCCTTGGGCAGCCCCTCGAACGAACCGCTGCCCGCACCCGCCGGCAGCTCGGTCACCGACGCCGGGATGTCGAAGAGCACCCAGTGCCAGAACCCGCTGCCGGTCGGCGCGTCGGGATCGAAACACGTCACGGCGAAACTCTTGGTCTCCGCGGGGAAGCCGTCCCAGCGCAGCTGCGGTGAGGTGTTCCCGGCCGCGTAGACCTGCGCGTCCTTCAGCACCGCCCCGGGCGCGATGTCCTCACTCACCACCGTGAACGACGGCACCTGCGGATGGAAGTCATGAGGGAGCGGAGCCCTCTTGCCCTCGGTCAACGTCTGAACCTCCGAATCGGCCGTCCCGCCGGCCCGTGTGCCGGCGGATCCGCCCTGCGACGCCGAGCCTAAAGGCCGTGATCAGAACCAGTTGCGACGGCCACCCACCTCGGCGAGCCACTGGTTGAGATAGGCGGCCCAGTCGGTGCCCTGGAAGTCGTGGAGGCCGACCTGGAAGGACCGGAACGAGTCGCTGCCCTCGGTGAACAGCCCCGGCTTCTTGTCCATCTCCAGGATGACGTCCATCTCACGGTCGTCCGCGACGAAGGTCAGCTCGACCTGGTTGAGCCCGCGGTACTGCTGCGGCGCGAAGAACTCGATCTCCTGGTAGAAGGGCAGCCGCTGGCGCGTCCCGCGGATATGACCACGCTCCATGTCCGCGGCCTTGAAGCGGAACCCGAGCTGGATGAAGGCGTCCAGGATGGCCTGCTGCGCGGGCAGCGGGTGGACATTGATCGGGTCGAGATCGCCGGAGTCCAGCGCCCGCGCGATCGCCAGCTCCGTGGTCACCCCGATGTTCATCCCGCGCAGCTGCTGACCGTCGATCGTCGTGATCGGGGTCTCCCACGGGATCTCCAGACCGAACGGCACCACATGCACCGCCCCTGCCTGTACCTCGAAGGCGCCGCCGATGCTCTGCTTGGTGAACTCGATGTCCTGCTTGAGCTCCTGGTCGTTCCCCTCGACCTCGACACGCGCCTGAAGGCCGACCGAGAGTCCTTCGATCCGCTGGTTGACGGACCCGCCCTGGAGCCGCACCTCGCCCTGGACGACGCCGCCCGGCACGACGTTCAGCTCGGTCAGCTCCGTCTCGACGGACGCACCACCGGCGCCGAGGCTCGCGAGCAGCTTCTTGAAGCCCATGTTCACTCCTTCTAGATCCTGACCCCTACATACGCGCTCCGACCGTAGTCGGTTCCCCGGTACGCTCATACGCCATGGAGAGCCCCGATCGTGTTCCGCTTCCCCGGGACTTCTTCGACCGTCCGGTCCTGGAGGTCGCGCCCGATCTTCTTGGGCGCACGCTGGTACGCACCACGGACGAGGGCCCGATCGAACTCCGGCTGACCGAGGTGGAGGCGTACGCGGGCGAGATCGACCCGGGATCGCACGCGTTCCGCGGCCGGACGGCCCGGAACGGAGTGATGTTCGGCCCGCCCGGTCACGCGTACGTCTACTTCACCTACGGGATGTGGCACTGCCTCAATCTGGTGTGCGGCCCCGAGGGCATGGCGAGCGGAGTCCTGCTCCGCGCCGGCGAGATCGAGGTGGGCGCCGAGCTGGCACATAAACGTCGGTTCTCGGCCCGGCATCACAGAGAACTGGCCAAAGGCCCGGCCCGCTTGGCCACCGCCCTCGATGTCGACCGTGGCCTCAACGGCACGGACGTCTGCGCGGGCCCCGACGCGCCGCTGGCGATACTGGCCGGCACGCCCGCACCGACTGACCAGGTCCGCAGCGGCCCCCGCACCGGCGTGGGCGGCGACGGAGCGGTCCACCCCTGGCGCTTCTGGATCGACGGCGACCCTTCGGTGAGCCCTTACCGGGCCCATGCGCCCAGACGCCGCCGAACTTGACTCGTACCGTTCATCCGCCTAACGTAGCCCGAGCCGCTTGACACGGGTCCTGCTGCTCAGCAGCCGCCCGAAGTGGCCATCCACTACTGATGATCAACCCCGACGGGTTCTATTTCGGCATGCCGAAATTCAGGCCCGACAGCTCGATTATGAGCCGGGCGGGGATTCGGTTAAAGTAGCGGAAGCCGAAAGGCGAAAGACCAATCCAAAGGTCACCGGAATTCACGAGGCGGAAGACGCCGAATGGGTCTGGTAAAGTCGGAGACGCAAGACAGCGAGACAAGCAAGAAGAGAACAACAGCAGGACCGAAGGGAAAGCCCGGAGGAAAGCCCGTGAGGGTGAGTACAAAGGAAGCGTCCGTTCCTTGAGAA
>NZ_JBSGVS010000105.1:0-19062 GCF_053608565.1 Streptomyces sp. NPDC055025 | reverse complement strand
TCCATCAGTCGCCCGCCCGGGGCTCGCCCGGGGCCGGTCCGGGGCGCGGAGGCGTGGAGGGGCGGGTCGAGGGGCAGGGCTCTGTTCGTCGCCGTGCCGGGCTCCACGGGTTCGACTACGCAGGGCGCGGCCGTCGGCCCAGCCGTACGGTCGGCCGTCCTCACCCCGACGGCCCGTACGCGACACCGTAATGCGACGTATTACGCGCGTAGTTCGAAGGAGCCGTGTCATGACATCCGCCCTCCAGCCCTCCTCCGCCAAGCCGTTCGCCCCGGCCCCGGGGGAGGCGACGCTCGACCGGATCTCCGCCGTCCGCCTCTCGCTCGTACGGCTGCCGCTGCACGCCCCGATCAGTGACGCCAAGGTGCTGACCGGACGTCAGAAACCGCTCACCGAGATCGCGTTCCTCTTCGCGGAGATCACCACCGAAGGGGGCCACGAGGGCATCGGCTTCGGCTACTCCAAGCGGGCGGGCGGTCCCGGACTGTACGCCCATGCCCGCGAGATAGCCCCCGAGCTGATCGGCGAGGATCCCAGTGACACCGGACGGCTCTGGCAGAAGCTGGTCTGGGCGGGCGCGTCGATGGGGCGCAGCGGGCTGACCACCCAGGCCATCGCCGCCTTCGACATCGCCCTGTGGGATCTGAAGGCCCGCCGGGCCGGGCTGCCCCTGGCCAAGCTGCTGGGCGCGCACCGTGACTCCGTACGCTGCTACAACACCTCCGGCGGATTTCTCTCCATGCCCCTCGACCAGGTGCTGGAGAACGCCGGCCGCGCGCTGGCGCGGGGCATCGGCGGTATCAAGATCAAGGTGGGCCGGCCGGACAGCAGGTCGGATCTGCGGCGCGTCGAGGCGGTACGGGAACACCTCGGCGACGACGTGCCGTTGATGGTCGACGCGAACCAGCAGTGGGACCGCACCACCGCCGCCCGGATGGGACGTGCCCTGGAGGGGTTCGGCCTCACCTGGATCGAGGAGCCGCTGGACGCCTATGACGCCGAGGGGCACGCGGCGCTGGCCGCGAGCCTGGACACCCCGGTGGCCACCGGCGAGATGCTCACCAGCGTCGCCGAGCACACCGGTCTGATCATGACCGGGGCCGCCGACCTCATCCAGCCCGACGCGCCCCGGGTCGGCGGGATCACCCCCTTCCTCCAGATCATGGCCCTCGCCGACCACAAGAGCCTCGGGATGGCGCCCCACTTCGCGATGGAGATCCATCTGCATCTCGCCGCCGCCTATCCCCGGGCCACCTGGGTCGAGCACTTCGAGTGGCTGGAGCCGCTGTTCAACGAGCGGCTCGAACTGCGCGGGGGCCGGATGACCGTGCCGAGCCGCCCCGGACTGGGTCTCTCGCTCAGCGATCAGGCCGCCGCCTGGACCTCGGAAGAGACAACTGTCGCTTCCTGAGGCGTGGTTGCCCGCCTTCGTCCTCGCATCCACAATGCGCATGACAAAACCGAAGGCACTTCGGTCACAGAGGGGACCCCCACATGAAGAAGCCTCTCCTCGGCGCGCTCCTCGCCGTCCTGCTCCTCGGAGCGGGTACGGCACCGGTCATGGCCGCGAGCCATGACACGGTGGCGCCGACGACGACTGCCACGACCGGCACGACGCCCCAAGCCCAGGTCAAGGCGGTCACCTACGCCGGTACGGTGGCGCTCAGCAACTGCTCGGGCTCCGTGGTCCGTACGCCGGGATCGCAGCCCAGCGATCCGGCCCTGGTCCTGTCCAACGGCCACTGTCTGGAAACCGGCTTCCTCGGCCCCGGCCAGGTCGTCGTCGACCGGGCCTCCACCCGTACCTTCACTCTGCTCAACTCCGCGGGCACCGGCGTCGCGACCCTGCGCGCCAGCAAGATCGCGTACGCGACGATGACCGACACCGATATCTCGCTGTACCAGCTCACCAGCACCTATGCCCAGATCCAGAGCTCGTACGGGATATCGGCGCTGGAGCTGAACACCGTACGGCCGGTGCAGGGCAGCGCGATCAAGGTGGTCTCCGGCTACTGGAAGCGCATCTACAGCTGCAATGTCGACGGCTTCGCCTATCAGCTGAAGGAGGCCGACTGGACCTGGAAGGACTCGGTCCGGTACACCTCCGCCTGCAACACCATCGGTGGCACCTCGGGCTCGCCCGTGATCGACGACACCACCGGCAAGGTCGTCGCCGTCAACAACACCGGCAACGAGTCCGGCGGCCGGTGCACGCTCAACAACCCGTGCGAGGTGGACCAGAACGGCACGGTGACGGTGCGTCAGGGCATCAACTACGCGCAGGAGACCTATGGCATCGTGCCCTGCGTCGGCACGGGCAGCAGGATCGACCTGAGCCGCGCGGGCTGCGCCCTGCCCAAGCCGTAAGGGCCGTCGCCAGGGCGGTCCAGTCCTTCAGGTTCCGAGGCCAGGAGCACGGTCGCGCCGCCGGTAGCCCGGCGGCGCGGCTTTTTGCCTGCCTGCTCCCGCCGGGCCCTCACCGGCGTCCAGGTGCCGGATATTCATTTCGGACCACGCGATCGCGGCCGCGGATGAGAGCGGTACCGGCCGGCCGAGGCGGACCGCGTTGCCTCGTTCGGCCGACAGCGGTCGCTGGTGGTCACCGGTCGCGATGTCATGACAGGGCGACTCCCGTTCGGAGCGGACGCGCGGCGGGGCGCGCGCTTCGGAGGGGCGGACCCGTGCGTCTCGATCCCGGAAGATCGCGACACGGAGCGGTACACCGCCGTAAGTGAGACAGATAGGGACAATATGATGCAAAAGCGACGGAACTGAACGGAGTGGGCGATGGCGCGTCCCTGGCTGAACGTGCTGGCGCAGGTGGTGCCCGTTCCGCTCGGGTTACTGCTCAGCGGGGCTCTGGTCTGGGGTGCCACCAACGCCGACTGGAGTGGGACCAGCAGCAACAGCGGCAACACATGGACCGCCGCCTCGGCGGGGCTGGGCAATGACAGCAGGAAGCCCATGTTCGATATCGAGGACATGCGACCCGGCGACACGGGCTCCAACTGCGCCAGGGTCAAGTCGAACGCCGAGTTCCCCACCGCGCTCAAGCTGTACAGCAACTCACCGAACTGGCCCGACGACTTCCAGTCGTTCGTCAACCTCAGAATCGAGGTGGGCAGCGGCGGCACCTTCGGGAACTGCGACGGCTTCACCCCGCACAGGACCGCGTTCAACGGCACCCTGGACGAGTTCGTCGCCCTGCACACCGACTTCCGCACCGGCGTGGGCCCCTGGACCCTGCCCGGCAAGCCGCCCAACTCGCGGAGCTTCCGCTTCGCGTGGAAGTTCAGCCCGAGCGCACCCAACGGCGCGCAGGGTGAGACCGTCAACGAAGTGACCTTCACCTGGGAAGCTCGGGAACGCGAGTGACTCTCCCGAGCGACCTGGCCGCCGGCGCGCTCCGCCATCCCCCGGCCAAGGGCGCCCCGCATCCGGTCCGCGTGGCCACCGCGGTCCTCTCACGTACCGTGGTCGGCTCGATGGTCGGGCTGCTGGTGTGGGCGCATCTGCCCGTGCTGGCGCTGGGCTGGACAGCGGGAGTGGTGCAGTCCGGCTCCATGCGTCCCGCCCTTGTGCCGGGCGACGTCGTTCTCTACCAGCCGCCGGTGCGCGACCGCACACCGGCGGTGGGCCAGATCGTGCTGGCCGAGGACCCCACCCGACCCGGTCGTCTGCTCACCCATCGGGTCCACCGGGTACTTCCCGGCAATGAACTGATCACCAAAGGTGACGCCAACTCCACACCGGACTCCACCCCGGTACGGCCCACGGCGCTCCACGGCGTAGCACGATTGCGCGTGCCCTGGATCGGGCTGCCGGTCCAGCTCTGGCGCGCCGGGCGGCCCGTGCCCGAGGCGGTCATGCTGCTCGGACTCGCCATTCTGCTCGCGCTCGCCGCTCTGCCCCTGCACGGCCGCGGCCGGCGCGAGTAGCCGGGCCGCCCTCACAGGCCGGGCGCGCCCCAGACGGGGAACCAGCGGGCCAGATCGGATTCGATCCGCAGGTCGTCGCCGAGCAGCGCCCGGACCTGGAGCTCCCGCTGGTTGTCCCGCTTCTCGTCGCCGCCGGGCAGGGGAGCGAAGGGATAGAACGTGCCGCGTTTGTAGAGGTAGACGAGCCCGAGAGGCCGCTGTTCCGAGTCCCGGAAGCCCATCAGCGAGCAGAGGAGCTGCGGCCCGAAGCCGCCCTCCTCCAGCAGTGTGTTGACCGCGTGCAGATCATTGACCAGAGCGGCGGTGTCGTCGGGCGGCCTGCGGGCGAGCAGCCATGTATAGCCGTACGAGTCCTGGCTGAACTCCACCGGGTGACCGGCCCGTCCCGAGTCCGCGTCGAGCAGTTCCTCCACGTCCTGTCTGATCCGGGCGAAGCCCCCGCCCTCGACGCCCGCGAAACACACCGAACCCAGTCCGGTGGGGACGAACCCCGCGCCGGCCTGGAGGGTGAGTGCGGCGGAGGGGAGGGCGAAGAGCTGGTCGAGGTGGGGACGGACGGGTTTGCTCCGGCCGAGGATGGTGTCGAGAAGACCCACGGGACAGCTCCTCGCTGCTCGGGTCGGTACGAGTGTCACGGGCTACGGCTGTCACGGGCGGGCGAGTTCGGCGGAGAGCCGGGCGAGCTGCTCCAGACGCTGCTCCAGGGTCGGGTGGGAGGAGAACAGCCGGCTCAGGCTCTCCTTCGAGGAGAACGCGGGGACGAAGTAGAACGCGTTGTACGGCTCGGCCTTGCGCAGGTCCCGCGTCGGTATCCGCGCCATCTGCCCGCTCACCTTGGTCAGGGCCGAGGCGAGCGCCGAAGGGCGGCCGGTCAGCAGCGCGGCGGCGCGGTCCGCGGACAGCTCCCGATAGCGCGAGAGCAGCCGGGTCAGCAGAAACCCGATCACATAGACGACCGAGCTGACCAGCGGGATGACCATGATCGCCAGACCGGCCGGGCCGGCGTTCCTGGCGCTGTTCGACAGTCCGCTGTAGAGCGCGAAACGGGTGACCAGACCCGCCATCACACCGAGGAACGAGGCGATCGTCATGACCGCCACATCACGGTGGGCGACATGCGACATCTCGTGCGCCAGGACGCCTTCCAGCTCCTCCGGTTCCAGCCTGCGCAGCAGTCCGGTGGTGGCGCAGACCAGGGCACTGCGTTCACTGCGGCCCGTGGCGAAGGCGTTCGGGATGTCGCTCTGCGCGATCGCCACCCGTGGCTTGGGCATATCGGCCAGCGCACAGATCCGGTCGACGGCGCCGTGCAGCTCGGGTGCCTGCTCGGGGGTGACCTCACGCGCGCCCATGCCGAAGGCGGCGATGCGGTCGCTGAACCAGAACTGCGCGATGAACAGCGCGCCCGCGACGATCAGGACGATGGGCCAGAACTTGCCCAGCACCGCGAGCAGCACACCGACCAGGACCACATACAGCAGGCCGATCAGAAACATGGTGGTCACCATGCGGGTGGTCAGACCGTGGTCCTGGGTGTAGCGGGTCTGTTTCATCGCTTCGCCTCCAAGGGGACTCTCTCCTGCTATTTTCCTCCTTTCCCGGCGAAACGGAATAAGTGGAGTATATGGAGAGCGCGCGGGGGCGGTCCGGCCGTCCAGGGACGGCCGTCCCCCAGGTCTGCCGAGGCCCAGTCGTCCGGGGACCGGTGCGCCCGGACACCTCCTAGCGCTCGACGGCGCTCGCGTGAACCCCTCATGTGTCCTTACGCCGTCCCGCCGGGCGCGCGCGTGGGCGCACTGTCGCACGCGGGTGCACGGCGTGCACCGAAAAGTGCCTCCCTTGCTGACGAATTTCGCGTTCTCGGCCGCTTTCGCCGGGCATTGTGGTGTGGGCGATGACAACAAGAGGAGGCAGGACATGATCCGGGTCCATGTGGTACACCATGTAAGTCTGTTCCGCTCGGCGCTGGTGGCGTTGTTGCGGGCCGAAACCACACTCGATGTTTCGTCGGCTCCCGGGTGTACGCCATTCCACGGGACGTACGGAACACCGCCCCATGTGTATGTGGCCGATATCGACTGTCTGGATTCTTCCGAGCATTCTCCGGGGCACGCGGGCAAGACGGCGTCCGCCTATGGTGACCTGGGCCATGGCCCCGGTCTGCTGGTTCTCGCCACCGTACGGAAGCCGGGAGCTTTACGTAGAGCTTTTGACGCGGGAGCTCTCGGTTATGTCAACAAGGACGGTGAACCCCGGCGATTGGTCGAGGCCATTCACAGAGTGTCAAGAGGAGAGCGATTTATCGATGAATCGTTGGCCTTCGATTTTCTCCAGGCCGCCAAGATGCCGTTGACCCCGCGCGAACTCGGTGTTCTCGCGAGGGCGGCGGAGGGCGCGTCGATCGATGAAATCGCGCGGTCCCTGCATCTGTCCAAGGGGACGATACGCAACTATCTGGCCGCCGCGATACGGAAGGTCGGCGGACGTAATCGCCTGGACGCGGTCCGAATATCCCAGGGCGCCGGCTGGCTCTGACCGGGCCGGGCCGGCCGGCGGATCACCAGTGGCCGGCCAGATCACGGTAGAGGACGGATCCGGTCAGCAGCTCCTCATGCGTTCCGCAGGCGGGCCGGGTGCCGTCCAGTACGAGAACGCGGTCCGCGCGGCGCGCGGACGACAGCCGGTGCGCGATCACGATCAGCGTGCCGGGGCGTGCGGCCAGTGCCCGTTCCGCGCGCGCCTCCGCGGCCGGATCGAGATGACAGGTGGCCTCGTCCAGGATCATGAGGGGCGCGGAGGAGACATACGCGCGGCACAAGGAGAGCAGCTGACGCTCGCCCTGCGAGAGCTTCGCGGGCTCGACCGTCGCGTCCAGTCCGCCGAGCCGGCCGACCAGCCCGGCCGCGTCCAGCGCGTCGACGGCCGCCGTCAGTTCGGCGGACGACGCGTCGGGACGCAGATGCAGCAGGTTGTCACGGATGGTGCCGGTGAATATGTACGCCTGCTGCGGTATCAGTACACGGCGTTCCGCGGAGGCGCTCGTCGGCGGGACCGATACGGGCTCGCCCGCCAGCAGGACCGTTCCCCGGCCGGGGGCGACCAGGCCCGCGATCACACCGGCGAGAGTCGACTTGCCGATACCGCTCGGTCCGACGACGGCCATGTGTTCGCCCTGCTCCACGGTCAGATCGAGACCGTCGAGCACGGGAGGCGCACCGGGACCGTACGCCACCGTGACCGAGCGGATCTCCACGGCGGGCCGGGTCCGGCGCGCGGACGGGGCACAGCCGCCCGCCGCCGGGCCCGGGTCCGCCGCCGGGTCCGCCGCCGGGGCCGGGTCCGGACGCGGTGGGGCATGCGGTGCCGTGGGCGCGGGATCCGCCGTTCGGTCCTCGAACCGTTCCAGGACCACGAGCAACCGGGTTCCCGCCGCCCCCAGAGCCGTCATCAGCGTATGGAGGGCGGGCAGCAGCGCCTGGACGAGATAGGCCAGGGCCCCCAGCAGGGCGCCCGCCGTCACCCCGTGGCGCAGCAGCCAGGGGGCGGTGGCCAGCAGCACGATCACGGGGAGCTGCCCGGCCACCCCGAGCGCCAGCGTACGGACGGCCGCCCAGCGGGCCAGGACGCGCGAGGTGCGGGCCCCCGCGTCGATCAGCCGCTCCGTACGGTCCGCCACCTCCGCCCCCGTACCGCAGGCCACGATGTCGCGCAGACCGGAGCCGATCGCGCCGACGCGTTCGGCGAGGGCCTCGTCGGTGTCCAGGAACGCGCGCTGGGCGGCGGCCATGGGGCGCAGGGTGGCGAGGAACAGCAGCAGCCCCAGCGCCAGCGGCGGTACGACCACCAGCAGGAACAGCGGCGCGAGCGTCAGCATTCCGGCCACCGCCCCCACCAGCGTGAACACGAAGGACCGGGCGGTGAGCACCAGACCCGCGAAGGTGTCCCGCACGATCTCGGTCTGATGGGTGAGCCGTGAGACCGCGCCGGTGTCCGGACGCGCCGGGTCGGCCACCGCCCGGCGGAGCGACCGGCTCACCGCCCGGCGGACCAGGGCGTCCCGCAACGGCTCCACCAGCGAGGCCAGTTCGGCGAAGACACCGCGTACGAGCGGGCCGCCGAGGAGGATCGCCCCGGCCGCCACGGCCAGCCACACCAGGCCGGGGCCCGTCCGTCCCGCCAGGAAGCCCTGGTCCAGGGCGCGCGCCAGGCAGTAGCCGCCGAGGAAGGTCTGCGCGGACTCCAGCAGGGACCAGCCGGTGAGTCTGAGCAGAACTCCCTTTCTGCGCGACAGAAAGCGGCGGCCACGCGGCAGGAGCCGGCGCAGCGGGCCCCGGCCCTGGTGCGGCGTGCCCCTGTCCTCGGCGGGAGCCCGGCCGGTCTTTTCCTTCGCCGTCACCGGCCGGGCCGTTCCTTCGGGTCGGCCGCCACACGCCCGGTTCGGTACGGGGCGGGGCGCGCGGACGGCGCGGAGTGCTCCGGTGCCATCACGGGCACCGGCTCCGGCACCGGGCTCGGCTCCGGCACCGGGCTCGGCTCCGGCACCGAGTCCGGGCCCGGCACCGAGTCCGGGCCCGGCACCTGCGTCGGGTCCGGCAGCGGTATCGGGTCCGGTACCTGCGTCGGGTCCTGGGCCGCGTCCCGGGTCGGGTCCGGCGTCGCGAAGACGTCGCGGTAGGCCGGGGAGCGCCAGAGCTCCGTGTGCGGTCCCACCGCCCGTATCCGCCCCTCCTCCAGCCAGATCACCAGATCCGCCCGGACCGCCGAGGAGAGCCGGTGGGCGATGATCAGCCGGGTGCCCGCCCGGACGTCCCGCGCCAGCGCGCGTTCGACCTGCCGCTCGGTGACGGTGTCCAGGCTGGAGGTGGCGTCGTCGAGGATCAGCAGCCGCCCCGCGTGCGCGAACGCCCGTGCCAGACCGAGCCGTTGGAGTTCCCCGCCGGACAGCGGTGCCTCGCCCGGCGGTGTGCCGTACCCCTGGGGGAGCAGCCGTACGAACGCGTCCGCGCCCGCCGCGCGGGCCGCCGCCCGTACCCGGTTCAGGGAGACCCGCTCGGCGCCGCCCGCCAGGGCCTCGCCGATCGTGTCGCCCCAGAGGGCGGGCCGTGCGAAGGCGTAGCCGATCTCGCGGCGCAGCTGCCCCGGCTCGACGGCGGCCAGCGGGACGCCGTCGAGCAGTACGGAGCCCTCGTCCGGATCGGTGAGCCGCCCGGCGACGGCGGCGAGCAGGGACTTGCCCGCTCCGGAACGCCCCACCACGGCCGCCGAGACACCCCCGGGGATCTCCAGATCCACACCGGCGAGCAGCGGCCGGCCGTCGCGTACCACCCGTACCCCGCGCAGCCGGAGTGTGCCCGGTCCGTCCGGCGGCAGGGACGCGGTGCCATGGGCGAGGGCGGGCAGGTCCAGCAGTTCGGCGGTTCTGCGGGCCGCGGCCCGGCTCCGTACCAGCGAGCCGAGAAAACCGGCGGTGGCTCCGACGCCGGCCGCCAGCGCTGCGTACCGGGAGGCGGCCAGCAGTTCACCGACGCTGATCGCGCCCGAGGCCAGCCGTACTCCGCCGACCGCCAGCACACCGGTCGTCAGCAGGGGCATCAGGACACCGCCGCGCGCCATCGCCCGGCCGTGCACGCGCCACATACGCCGTCCCTGGACGTCCAGTTCGGGCAGCGGAGCGAGGACACGGCCGATCTCGCGGTCCGTCGTACCGGCGGCGGCGATGGTCCGCGCGCCGCCCAGCGCCTCGACGAGACGGGAGGCGATGTCGGACTGCGCCCGCTGGTACCGCGCGACGCTGTCGGAGGAGTCGCGGGTGAAGGCGCGCAGCACCAGGAAGAGCACAGGGAGTCCGGCGAGGAAGGCGACGGCCGTCCAGAGGTCGATGAGGAACAGCGCGACGATCGCCCCGGCCGGCGCGGGCAGCGACGCGGCGAGGGAGGCGGCGGTCACCGGCGCGGCGGCGGCCTCGGTGGCGTTGGCGGAGAGCCGCGCGGCCATGTCGCCGGGGGAGAAGCGGGAGCCCCGCTCGGGTGACGCCGCGAGCAGCCGGGTCAGGCCCCCGAGCCGCAGCCAGGCGGTCGAACGGGCGTTGGCCGTGCCGCTCACCAGGGCCACCAGGGCGTCGAGAAGCACTTCGGCGGTGATCGCGACAACGCACAGAAGCAGCCAGAACCCGGCTCCGCCGTCGTGGTCCAGCAGCAGATCCAGGGTCCGGCCGACGGCCACGGGCAGGACGAGGGAGGCTCCGGCCGAAGCGACCGAGCAGAGGAACACCACCGCGACCAGGCCCGCGCTGTGCCGGGCCGCGCCGAGCAGCGGACCCGAACGCCGCGGCGGACCCGTATCGGCCGATGGACCCGCATCAGGCGGCGGACACGGGCCGGACCGCGCCAGGAGCGGTGTGGCGCGGTCACGGTCATGGTCCTTGGGCGACGGATGCCGGTGTCGGTGCCGGTGTCGGCGCTGGAACACCATGGGGGCGGGGTCCTCCTCCGGGCCGGATCACGGCCGGGCGGGGGCCCCGGGCGGCGACCTGATCGCCGCCCGGGACCCCGTTGTTCTGCTGATCAGCGTGGGAAGCCGTCCGTCACATCACGCCGGCGGGTGCCGGACGACATCGTTCACCTGCGATGTCACACTCGTGACGTCAGTTGCAGGTGAAGAGGCTCAGGCTGCTGTCGCCGCAGAGCAGCAGGCTCGCCTGGCTCCCGGTCTCCACGTCGCCGATCGCCTCTTCCTTCGGGGTCTCCATCGACTGCAGGTCGAGAAGGGTCATTGTCTTGCCTCTCATTCTTGGGGACGGTGTGCTCTGTTTCGGCTCCTGGCGGGAGCCGGCTCTAGGGCCGCCTGAGCGGCGGGAGGAAGGGCAGTTGGGCCGGACGGCCGGTCGAGGCGGCGGCGAGGGCCAGCAGACACCCCGCCGTACCGGTCGACAGATCCATCGACAGCCGCATCATCTGCTCACCGGGAAAGGCCAGTTGGCCGCGGTAGGTCATGGCGTGCCAGGAGAGGGCGTCCATCTGGCGCCGTACGCCCGCCGGTTCCGCGCCGGGGCCCGGGGCCGTGGTGCGGCTGAGATACAGCACCATTCCCGCGGTGCCGCGGAAGAGTCCGGGCTGCGCGTAGAAGTTGGACTGTGCCGCCCGTACGATCTCACCGCGTGCCCGTTCGAACGCGTCGTCCGCGCGGTGCGCGAGATAGTCGTCGAGCACCATGCCGATGCCCACGCTGCCCGCCCCCAGATACGGCATGGTGCGCCATCCCTCGTCGACCTGGAGGGCTCCGCCCGCGCCGTGTCTGCAACGGGCCAGGTCGCGACGGAGCGCCTCGGCCGCGAGATCGAGCAGCGCGGTGTCGTGGGTGCGTTCGTAGAGGCGGATGAAGAACAGGGCGAGGCCGGACGCGCCGTACAGCAGTCCGGCGCGGGAGAGTCCGGGGCCCGGCCGAGCCGGACCGTCCGACACCACGCGGGCGGCCAGTTCGGCGCAGCGCAGCGCCGCGTCGTCCAGCGCGGATTCCCCGGACGCCGCCGCGAGGTCGCTCAGCGCCAGCCCCAGCCCGGCGATGCCGCTGTGGAGAGGGGACGGCAGGGACTCCCAGGTCTGATCAAGCGTCAGTTCGGCCAGTTCCAGGGCACGTTGGGCGTGTCCGAGCCGGTTCAGTGTCCAGGCGAGACCGGCCAGACCGTCGTAGAAACCGAGCGGTGTGCCGGAGGCGGGTTCCTTCGTTCTCAGCAGCAGCCACTCCTCCGCCGGAACACACCGGCCCGCGCCGCTCTCCTCCAGCGCGTACAGCACCCCGGCCGTTCCGTAGCCGAACGACAGACCGCCGCCCTCCGTGCCGAACTGGGCGATGTCACCGGGGAAGAAGCGGTCCTCCCGGTCGGGCGACGCCGAGGCGAGGATGGCGTTCACCATGGAGTCCCGGCTCCGGGGCCAGTCGGCGGGCTCGGCCGGCAGACAGGGGCCCATGGCGTGGCCGTCTCCCGCCACGGGCCCCTGGGCGGGGCCGTCTCCCGCCACCCGTGGGCGAACGGCTGTCGCCCGGTCGCCCACGGGGTCACGGAGCAACTCGGTGACGGCTTCGTCGAGGAACGCGCGGTCGACGGGGAACTCCCGCGCCACGATCTCGGCGAGATGCGCGGCCTTGGCACGGTCGATGACGAAGAGACTGGTCAGCGGTATGAACAGGGCCAGCCGCAGACAGGCCAGGGCATAGCGGTCGACATCGAAGCCGCGCCGGTCGGGCGGTGCGACAAAGGCCGGATTGGCCACGGTCTGGCGTCCGTTGACGGTGACGGGCGCGGCGGCCTCGAAGTCGAGCAGCACCACGGACGACTCGTCCTCGGAGACCATGATGTTGAACAGATGCAGATCGTTGAAGACCACACCGCGCCCGTGCACCGCCTCGACGGCCTCCTCGACGAGCCGGTGGATCCGCAGCGCCCAGGCGGTGTAATCGGCGAGGCGGGCCGCGTCCGGATCGGCGTCGATCAGCGGATGGCGCCGGGCGAAGAAGGTGTTGAGCGGCTTGCCCTCGATGTACTGGAGCACCAGGAAGTGATGGTCCCCCAGGGTGAAGCTGTCGAGCACCTCCGGGGTGCAGGCGAGCCCCGACAGCCGTTCCAACGCCTCCTGTTCACGTCTCAGCCGGGTGACGGCGTCGGCGCCGTCGGCGGCCAGACCGGCGTACGGACGCGCCTCCTTCAGGACGACCTTCTCGCCGGTCCTGTTGTCCCGCGCGGCGTAGACGCCCCCGCCGTTGGAGAAGTGCAGCGCGCGCTCGACCGTGTACGGCAGGTCCGCGACGGACACGGCGTCGCGCGCTTCGAGATGCGGCCGCAGGAAGGACGGGGGAGTGACCCAGTCGGGAATGCGGAAGACAGGCCCCCGCACATCCGGTACGAGCCGTCCCTCGGCGTTCTCGATGGCCGGGCGGAGTTCGCCGTCGGCGTCGTAGCAGTTCCGCCGGGTGAAGCTGCCGTAGCGGAGATGGACCGGGCCACCGCCCCAGCGGAGGTCGCTGAGGATGTACGGTCCCGTCTCGCCCGCCAGCAGGGCGTCCAGTTCCGCCGCGATGATGCCGCACCGCCGGTCGTCGGCCGGATACACGGTGATGAACTTCCCGCTGGCGCCGCGGTCCGCGTACTTGGCGTTGCGGGTGTGCAGCAGATAGCGGCTCGGCATGAACTTGAAGGCGATGCCGCGCGGTACGCAGTAACTCATGACACGGTCCAGGACCGATTCGGCGTTGTCCAGACCCGCCGACACATGGATCTTCCAGCCCTGGGAGGGCAGTTGGTGGACGAGCGGGCGCCAGGCCAGCCAGTCGCCGGCGCGATGGCGCTGCCAGCCGGCGGGTGCCGGGCGCCGGGCGGCCTCGTACAGGGCCTCGTGGCCCGTGCCGCCGGTGGACGACAGCCGGTGCGGTGCGTCGTAGAAGTGCCGGTCTGCGTCGCAGAATACGGCGTAGCCCTTGTTCACACACGCTCCCTCGGCCGGTGACGGTGTCAACGCTGTCATGGCCGCCGGAACGCGGGTAAGTCGTGGATGTCACCTCCGCGCCGTGGACTACTCATGAGTAACGGGTGCTGGTCGTGCGCTGAACGACCTGCGAGGAACCGGCCAGGACCTGCGAGGAACCGGCCAGGACCCGGCGAAGGACCGGCGGACACTCGGGTCCGCCGGTCCCGTGCTGCTGGTGTTCGGTGCTTGGTGCTCGGTGCCTGCTGTTCGCCCGGTGCTCTACAGCGCCGGGTAGGCGTTCTTCAGCAGCTCCTGGAACTGCGCGGAGAACCAGTCACCGGAGAGCGGCGCGTTGGGCAGCGCCCCCGACAGGTTGTTGTTGTTGCGCGGGTTGCCGGTGTACGTCGGGTCGCACATCCGGTCGAAGCCCTTGCCCTGGTCGTTCGGGATCTCCCTGCTCGCGCCGTCGGACTCGCCCGGGGGCTTCATCCAGACGTACGCGTCGATCCCGGCGGCGGGCGCCGACTTCGGCCGCTCACCGAGCCCGGCACCGGACTGGTTGCACCAGTTGCCCAGGTGGATCCTGCGGTCGTACCGCCCGCCGTCCACATAGGTGTCCACACTGGTCTGCGCGCCGGGTCCGGCGGGCCTGGCCGTACCGCCCCAGCCGTTGCGGGAGGTGTCGATCAGCATGCCGATGTCCGACCGGAAGCCCACGCCGACGGCCTGCTGCCGGAAGGCCTGGGCGAACGACTGCTCGTCGACGTAGCGGTTCCAGTCCACCCACTTCGCCTCACGGACCGACCGGCCCGCCACATTGTCGTTGATGGTGAAGTTGTTCTCCTTCGTCGCACCGTAGTTGGCGGTGTTGACGATGAAGCCGTGCACCTTGTCGACGGTGCTGCCCTCGGCGGTCGCGGCCTGCTTGATCATCTGAGCGGAGGGGATGAGGTTGTCGTCCCAGCCGATCCAGCCGTGGTGGCCCGCGTCCACGTAGTTGTAGACGTTGGCGACGGCGCCGAGATGGTTCAGCGCGTAGCCGACTCCCTTGACGTAGTTGCCGTTCGCCTTCATCACATCGCACTGCGGGGTGGCGGTCGCCCGCGGTGCGACATTGGTGACCAGGTTGGGCAGCGAGTCGATCTCGACGGTCGTCACGATCCGCAGGCTCGCGTACTTGCTGTCACCGAGGATGGCGGCGATCGGGTCGATGTACTCGTTCTTGTAGCGGTCGATCTCCGTCGGGCCCAGCTCTCCGTTGGAGGCGAGCGCGGAGCAGTCACGGCCCGGCAGGTTGTAGATGACGAGCTGGACGACGAGCGGCCCGCCCGCCGCCTGCCGCAGCGCCTCGTCGAGATGGTCGCGCAGCCCCATCCCGGCGCCCACGCCCTCGATGGCCGCGATCCGGTCCAGCCAGACACCCGTCGGCTGGTTGGAGACCCTGGTGCCGCCCGGCTCGGCGGCGGCCTTGGCGGACCACTCCGGGTTCACATACACCCCGGCGCCCGCGTACGGGTTGTCGACCTTGGAGCCGGCCGGCGGGGGAGTGGTCGGCGGCGGGTCGGTGGGCGGCGGGGTCGAGGGATCGCCGCCGCCCGGTGTGCCGCAGGTGACACCGTTCAGCTTGAAGACGGCCGGTACGGCGTTGGTCCCGGTCGCCGAGGCGTTGAAGCCGAAGGACGCCGAGGCACCGGTGGCCAGTGTGCCGTTCCAGGCCGCGTTGGCGGCGGAGACCGCCGTGCCGGTCTGGGTGATGGCCGAGTTCCAGCCCTGGGTCACCCTCTGGTTCCCGGCGAAACTCCACTGCAGATTCCAGGAGCTGATGGCGTCACCGGTGTTGGTGACACTGACATTGGCGGTGAAGCCGCTGTCCCATGACGTCTGGATCTTGTAGTCCACGGTGCAGCCCGCCGCCGCCGCGGAGGCGGGCCCGTTCAGCACGGTCGCGGTGCCGGCCGCGGCGGCGATCAGCGCGCTCGCGGCGAGCAGCGCCGTACGGGCACGGCGTGGAGGAGCGGTGGTGCGGCTCATGAGAGTCCCTTCAGGTGGTCACGGAATCCCACGCCGAAGTCGGTCGGCGTGCCGTGGTGCGAGATGCGCGTGCCAGGCGGCGGCGACAGGGGACGCCGGATCCGCGGACGGGGCCGTGGCGAAGAGCGGCACGCCGGGACACGGAGCGGCGCGCCGAGGTGTGGTGGTGCTCGCACGGAGCGACTCCTCGATGGCCGATACGCCGCCTGACACGGCGTATGACTGATGGAAGCGCTCCCACTGGTTGCGTTCGACGGTAGCGCCGAAGTGGCGTGCGTCAACAGTCCCGTTGACTTCTTTTACGGACGGACTCGCCCGGACGTGCGTCTTGTTCGAACTCTTGACACCTCCCCACAACCGCTCGACGCTTGGGAGCGCTCCCACTGGTTCGCACTCCCGCCCCGCCCCACACCCGCACCGGACCGCGAGGAGGACCACGCCATGCTCGGCCTACGAGGTTCACCAGGCTTACGAGGCTCACCACCGGGGACACCACCCCCGCCCGGACGCCCGCGCCGGGCCTTCCGTCCGGCGCCCCGCCGGACACGCGGAACCCGCCGGCTGCTCACCGCGCTGGTGGCCGCCCTCTCCCTGCCGCTCGGTCTGACCGCGGTCGACGCCGCCCCCGCGCACGCCGCGGCCCTCCAGTGCTCCGTCGACTACCGGACCAACGACTGGGGCTCCGGATTCACCGCCGATCTCACGATCACCAACCGGGGTACGGACCCGGTCGACGGCTGGACGCTCACCTACGCGTACACCGGCAACCAGACGCTCACCAGCGGCTGGAACGGCACCTGGACCCAGTCGGGCAAGGCCGTCACCGTCAGGAACGCCGCGCACAACGCGCGGATCGCGCCCGGAGCGGCGGCGGGCGCGGGCGCCAACTTCACCTACAGCGGCACCAACACCGCGCCCACCGCCTTCGCCGTCAACGGAGTGACCTGCGCCGGTGCCCATCAGCCGCCCCTCGCCGTACTGACCAGTCCGGCCCCCGGCGCGCTGTTCACCGCGGGCGGCACCATCCCGATGGCCGCCACCGCTGTCGCCGCCGACGGCGCGGGCGTCACCAAGGTCGAGTTCTACAGCGACATCACACTGCTCGGCACCGACACCACCTCGCCGTACACCTTCGACTACACCGGCGTCCCGGCCGGTGATCTCTCGCTGTACGCCAAGGCGTACGACGGTCTGGGCGCCTCGGCCGAGTCCACCCCGGTCGGGGTACGGGTCGCCGCGGGTCCCTCACTCGTCGCGAGCCCCACCCAGCTCGGGGTACGGCAGGGCGGGACAGGCACCTTCGGGGTGAAGCTCTCCGCCCGGCCCACCGCTCCGGTCCAGGTCACCGTGGCCCGTACCGCCGGCAACACCGGTCTCAGCGTCACCGCGGGCGGCAGCCTCACCTTCACCACCGCCAACTGGGACACCGCGCAGCAGGTGACGGTCTCCGCCGCCGCCACCGGCACGGGCTCCGCCACCTTCACCGCGACCGCCCCGGGACAGACCAAGGCCGAGGTGACCGTCACCCAGCTCGCCGCGTCCTCGGGCTACGACGCCCGCTTCCTGGAGCTGTACGGGAAGATCACCGACCCCGCGGCCGGCTACTTCTCGCCCGAGGGGATCCCGTACCACTCCGTGGAGACCCTGATCGTCGAGGCGCCCGACCACGGGCATGAGACGACCTCCGAGGCGTACAGCTATCTGATCTGGCTCCAGGCCATGTACGGCAAGGTCACCGGCGACTGGAGCAGATTCAACGGCGCGTGGGACATCATGGAGCGGTACATGATCCCCACCCACGCCGACCAGTCCACCAACAGCTTCTACACGGCCTCGAAACCCGCCACCTACGCGCCCGAGTGGGATCTGCCCTCGCAGTACCCGTCCCAGCTCAACAGCGCCGTCCCGGTGGGCGGCGATCCGATCGCGGGCGAGCTGAAGAGCGCCTACGGCACCGACGACATCTACGGCATGCACTGGATCCAGGACGTCGACAACGTCTACGGATACGGCAACGCGCCCGGCAAGTGCGAGGCGGGCCCCGCCGACCAGGGCCCCTCGTACATCAACACCTTCCAGCGCGGACCGCAGGAGTCCGTCTGGGAGACGGTGCCCCAGCCCACCTGCGACGCCTTCAAGTACGGCGGCACCAACGGCTATCTCGATCTGTTCACGAAGGACGCCTCCTACGCGAAGCAGTGGAAGTTCACCAACGCGCCCGACGCCGACGCCCGCGCCGTCCAGGCGGCCTACTGGGCCTCGGAGTGGGCCAAGGAGCAGGGCAAGGGCAGCCAGGTGGCGGCCAATGTCGCCAAGGCCGCAAAGATGGGCGACTATCTCCGCTACGCCATGTACGACAAGTACTTCAAGAAGGTGGGCGGCTGCGCGGGCGAGACCGCCTGCCCGGCCGGCAGCGGCAAGAACAGCTCGCACTATCTGCTCTCCTGGTACTACGCCTGGGGCGGCGCCACCGACGCCTCGGCGGGCTGGGCCTGGCGCATCGGATCCAGCTTCGCGCACGGCGGGTACCAGAACCCGATGGCCGCGTGGGCGCTGAGCTCGTACGCGGATCTCAAGCCCAAGTCGGCCACCGGCCAGGCGGACTGGAGCACCAGTCTCAAGCGGCAGCTGGAGTTCTACCGCTGGCTCCAGTCCTCGGAGGGCGCCATCGCGGGCGGCGCCACCAACAGCTGGCAGGGCCGGTACGCCCAGCCCCCGGCCGGGACCCCGACCTTCTACGGCATGTACTACGACGAGGCGCCCGTCTACCACGACCCGCCGTCCAACCAGTGGTTCGGCTTCCAGGCCTGGTCCATGGAGCGCGTCGCCGAGTACTACCACCAGACCGGGGACAGTGCCGCCAAGGCGGTGCTGGACAAGTGGGTCGACTGGGCCCTGTCCGAGACGACCGTCAACCCCGACGGGACTTACCGGATCCCGTCCACCCTCCAGTGGTCCGGCAAACCCGACACCTGGAACGCCACCACTCCCGGTGCCAACGCCGGTCTGCATGTCACCGTCGCCGACTACACCAATGACGTCGGTGTGGCCGGTGCCTACGCCAAGACCCTCTCCTACTACGCGGCGAGGTCCGGCGACACCGAGGCCAGGACCACGGCCAAGGCGCTGCTCGACGGGATGTGGGACCACCACCGGGACGCCCTGGGCATCGCCGTTCCCGAAACCCGCACCGACTACAGCCGGTTCGACGACCCGGTGCACATCCCGAGCGGGTGGACCGGCACCATGCCCAACGGCGACCGGATCGACTCCACCGCCACCTTCGACTCGATCCGGTCCTTCTACCGGAGCGACCCGGCCTGGTCGAAGGTCGAGGCGTATCTGAGGGGCGGAGCCGCGCCGACCTTCACCTACCACCGGTTCTGGGCACAGGCGGACATCGCCCTGGCCCTGGGGTCGTACTCCGATCTCTTCGAGTAGGGCCCGTTCTCTTCGAGTAGGGCCCGTCCCACGAGCGGCGCGCGGTGAGGAGCCGTGACCGCGCGCCCCTCCGACGGCGGAGGGCCCCGGCTGTCGCGGCGAATTCCAGGGGCCGTTGCAACACAGGTGATCAACTGGCTGTGGCCAGGAGCTTAGCGAGACGCTCGGCTGGGGTTTCCCAGTCGAGCGTT
>NZ_JBSGVS010000104.1:0-19724 GCF_053608565.1 Streptomyces sp. NPDC055025 | reverse complement strand
GGCCGGGGCGCACAGTGAGTGCGCGCCCCGGCCCGTCCCCGGCGATCCGCTCCGGTCCGCCTACCGCTTACTTCTTGCGACGACGGCCGCCGCTGCCGCCGCCGCCCTTCTGCGCCTTACGGCGCTCGGCGCGCGTCAGCCCGTCCGTCGTGGACCGGGTCGGCCCGTCCGCGTTCTGGAAGTCGCCCTCGACGATGCCGCCCTCCCCGTCCACCGTGGGCGCGGAGAAGTGCAGCCGGTCGGGCCGCTGCGGCGCGTCGAGCCCCTTGGCGCGGATCTCCGGCCTGGCCGTGCCCGCCGCCACCGTGTCCTGCTTGGTGAGCGAAGGACGCTCGGCCGCGTCCTGCACCGGAACCTCCTCGACCTGCTGCTCGACCTGGACCTCCAGGTTGAACAGATAGCCGACGGACTCCTCCTTGATGCCGTCCATCATGGCGTTGAACATGTCGAAGCCCTCGCGCTGGTACTCGACCAGCGGGTCCTTCTGGGCCATCGCGCGCAGGCCGATGCCCTCCTGGAGGTAGTCCATCTCGTAGAGGTGCTCACGCCACTTGCGGTCCAGGACGGAGAGCACCACGCGCCGCTCCAGCTCACGCATGATGTCCGAGCCGAGCTGGTTCTCACGCTCCTCGTACTGCGCGTGGACGTCGTCCTTGATGGACTCCGCGATGAACTCGGCGGTGATCCCGGCGCGGTCGCCGGCCGCCTCCTCCAACTCCTCGACGGTGGCCTTCACCGGGTAGAGCTGCTTGAAGGCGCCCCACAGCCGGTCGAGGTCCCACTCCTCGGCGAAGCCCTCGACCGTCTCCGCCTGGATGTACGCGTCGATCGTGTCGTCCATGAAGTGACGCACCTGCTCGTGCAGGTCCTCGCCCTCCAGGACACGGCGGCGCTCGCCGTAGATGACCTCGCGCTGCCGGTTGAGGACCTCGTCGTACTTCAGGACGTTCTTACGCGTCTCGAAGTTCTGCTGCTCGACCTGCGACTGGGCGGAGGCGATGGCGCGCGTCACCATCTTGTTCTCGATGGGGACGTCGTCCGGCACATTGGCCATGGCCATGACCCGCTCGACCATCTGCGCCTTGAACAGCCGCATCAGGTCGTCACCGAGCGACAGATAGAACCGGGACTCGCCCGGGTCCCCCTGACGTCCGGACCGGCCCCGGAGCTGGTTGTCGATACGGCGTGACTCGTGCCGCTCGGTGCCGAGGACATAGAGCCCGCCGAGCTCCTTGACCTCCTCGAACTCCGCCTTGACCGCCTGCTCGGCCTTCTCCAGCGCGGCGGGCAGGGCCGCCGCCCACTCCTCGACATGCTCGACGGGGTCCAGACCGCGCTGGCGCAGCTCCGCCTCGGCCAGATCGTCGGGGTTGCCGCCGAGCTTGATGTCCGTACCACGGCCGGCCATGTTCGTGGCGACGGTGACGGCGCCCTTGCGGCCGGCCTGGGCGACGATCGTCGCCTCCCGGTCGTGCTGCTTGGCGTTGAGCACCTCGTGCTGGACGCCGCGCTTGTTGAGCTGCTGCGAGAGGTACTCGGACTTCTCGACCGAGGTGGTGCCGACCAGGATCGGCTGGCCCTTCTCGTGCTTCTCCGCGATGTCGTCGACGACCGCGGCGAACTTGGCGACCTCGGTGCGGTAGATCAGGTCGGACTGGTCCATCCGGACCATCGGCCGGTTCGTCGGGATCGGTACGACGCCCAGCTTGTAGATCTGGTGGAACTCGGCGGCCTCGGTCATGGCCGTACCGGTCATACCGGAGAGCTTGCCGTAGAGGCGGAAGAAGTTCTGAAGGGTGATCGTGGCGAGGGTCTGGTTCTCGTCCTTGATGTCCACCCCTTCCTTCGCCTCGATCGCCTGGTGCATGCCCTCGTTGTAGCGGCGGCCGGCGAGGATACGGCCGGTGTGCTCGTCGACGATCATGACTTCGCCGTCGATGACGACATAGTCCTTGTCGTTCTTGAAGAGTTCCTTGGCCTTGATGGCGTTGTTCAGATAACCCACCAGCGGGGTGTTCACCGACTCGTACAGATTGTCGATACCCAGCCAGTCCTCGACCTTCGAGACGCCCGGCTCATGGATGGCGACGGTGCGCTTCTTCTCGTCGACCTCGTAGTCGCCGGTCTCCTCGACGCCCTTGAGCGGATTGCCCGCCTCGCCCCTGGTCAGCCGGGTGACCAGCTTGGCGAAGTCGCCGTACCACTTGGTGGCCTGGTCGGCGGGTCCGGAGATGATCAGCGGCGTACGGGCCTCGTCCACGAGGATCGAGTCGACCTCGTCGACGATCGCGTAGTTGTGGCCGCGCTGGACCAGCTCCTCCTGCGACCACGCCATGTTGTCGCGGAGGTAGTCGAAGCCGAACTCGTTGTTCGTGCCGTACGTGATGTCGCAGGCGTACTGCTCGCGGCGCTGCGCGGGCGTCATGTTCGCCAGGATGCAGCCGACTTCGAGTCCGAGGAACTTGTGGACGCGGCCCATCATCTCGGAGTCGCGCTCGGCCAGATAGTCGTTCACCGTGATCAGGTGGACGCCCTTGCCGGACAGCGCGTTCAGATAGGCGGGCAGCGTGCCGACGAGGGTCTTGCCCTCACCGGTCTTCATCTCGGCGACATAGCCGAGGTGCAGCGCGGCGCCGCCCATGAGCTGGACGTCGTAGTGACGCTGGCCGAGGGCGCGCTTGGCCGCCTCGCGTACGGTCGCGAAAGCCTCGGGGAGCAGGTCGTCCAGGCTCTCGCCGTCGGCGAACCGCTGCTTGTACTCGGCGGTGAGCGCCCTCAACTCGGCGTCGGAGAGGCTCACGAAGTCCTCTTCGATGGAGTTGACCTGGTCCGCGATGCGGTGCAGTTTGCGCAGGATCTTGCCTTCGCCTGCACGCATGAGCTTGTTGAAGACGGACACTGAGGTTGGTCTCCTTGCCGGTCGGGCCTGGCACGTGGGTCGGATACGGACACGGGCGCGGGCACGGCAGGCGGGCCCCACCGCAACGGCCATCGTAAGCGAGGACCCGCCTGTGCCGGGAGGGCCGCCGTCACGCGGGTCTGCTGTCACCCGCAAGAAGAACGCGCGGAGCCCGTCGAAGGTGCCGGTGCGACGGGAAAAGTAGTCGTGACAAGGAGCACGCCCCGGCAGAATCCGGGCATGGAACCCCTGATCCTCACCACCGGGCGGCTGCGGCTCCGGCCGCCGTCGCCCGCCGACACCGACGACATTCTCGCGGCCTGCCAGGATACGGAGATCCAGCGGTGGATACCGGTGCCCTCGCCCTACGAACGGCAGCACGCGGAGGACTTCACCGGGCGGATGGTTCCGGACGGCTGGAGCCGGGACACGGAGTACACCTTCGCCGTGGAGCCGCGCGGCGGCGGCCCTGTGATCGCCGCGCTCAGCCTGCACCACCCCCGTCCCGGCACCTGGGAGGTCGGCTTCTGGACGGCCAGGGAGCACCGGGGCCGCGGCTATATGACGGAGGCCGTGACGGCGGTGGCCCGCTGGGCCTTCACGGCACTGGCCGCGGAGCGGCTGGAATGGCGTGCCGAGGTGGGCAACGCGGGCTCGCGGGCCGTCGCGGAGAAGGCCGGTTTCGCGGTGGAGGGAGTGCTGCGCGCTGGGCTGCTCAATAAGGGCACCCTGCGTGACTGCTGGATCGGCGCGCTGCTCCCGTCCGATCTGGGGCTGCCGGGCGTGCATCCGTATCTGCCCGCGCGGGCAGCGCGGGCAGATACGGCGGAGGCAGATACGGCGCGGACCGGACAGACCCTTCCCGGGCAGGCCGTATCCGGGGCCGCGCAGGCCGCGTCCGGGGCCGGAAATGGCCCCGCCCCGGTTCCGGACGTACCCGCCCGGACCTGAGTGTCAGTGGCGCCGTCTATCGTGCGGACCATGACGACTGTGCCACCCGCCGCCGAGCTGTCCGCCGACGACGCCCGCCGTATAGCGCTGCGTGCCCAGGGATTCCTCGGCGCGCCCGACCGGCGTGGCGGCGTCCGGGGCGTTCTGCGCCATCTCGGCGCCGTCCAGCTCGACACCATCTCGGTGCTGGCGCGGTCGCACGAGCTGATTCCGTACGCACGGCTGGGCGCCGTGGGCCGCAGGAAGGTCGAGGAGGCCTACTGGACGCCCGCGCCCGTCGGAGGACCGTCACCGAGCCCGCACGCCTTCGAGTACTGGTCCCACGCGGCGTGCATCCTGCCGATCGAGGAGTGGCCGCACTTCGCCTTCCGCCGCCGCGCCTACCGCGCCCGCCCGCAGTGGGACCACAAGCTGACCGACGGCGCGTACGAATCGGTGATCAAGCAGTTGCGTGTGGAGGGCCCGCTGACCGCCACGGAGCTGGGCGGCGCCAAGAACGGCGGCCCGTGGTGGGACTGGTCGGAGGCGAAGGTCGCCGTCGAGCGCGCGCTGATGCTCGGCGAGGTCGTGTGCACCGGCCGGCGCAGCTGGAAGCGGGTGTACGACCTCGCGGAGCGTGCCGTCCCCGACGCGCTCCTCCATGACGATCTGGACGACCGGGAGTGTCTGCGCCGACTCGTCCAGCTCGCGGGCCGGTCGCTCGGCGTGGGCACGCGCGCCGATATCGCGGACTACCACCGTCTCAAGGGCGAGCAGTTCGACGCCGTGGTCGCGGACTCGGGACTGGTGCCGGTGACGGTCGAGAAGTGGGGCAAGCCCGCCTGGGCCGATCCCGAGGCACTGGCGAGCGTTCCCCGCGGACGGCACCGTACGACCCTGCTGTCACCGTTCGACTCGCTGATCTGGGAGCGTTCCCGCACGGAACGGATCTTCGGCTTCACCCACCGGCTGGAGGCCTATACGCCCAAGCCCAAGCGGGTGTACGGCTACTTCGTGATGCCGCTGCTGTCCGGCGGCAGACTGCTGGGCCGTGTCGACCCGGCGCGCGAGGGGAAGACGCTGGTGGCCAAGCAGGTCTCCCTGGAGACCCGCAAAGCCGTGCTTCCCATGGCCCAGGCCCTGCGGGAAGCGGCGGAGTGGGTCGGCTGCTCGGACGTACGGGTGGAGCGGGTACGGGTGGCGCAGGTGGACGCACCGGAGCTGCGCGTCCCTCTGGCCGACGCGCTCACCGCCGTCTGACCGCCGCCCGACCACCGTCCGGCTCTTCGGTGACCGGCTCAGCGGATTTCGAGAATCTTCTCCCGCATCGCGTAGACCACGGCCTCCATCCTGGAGTGCAATTGCAGCTTCTCCAGGATGTTGCGGACATGGTTCTTCACGGTGTTCTCGGAGATGAACAACTCCTTGGCGATATCACGGTTGTTCATTCCCGTGGCCACCAGCTTGAGGACTTCCAGTTCACGGTCGGTCAGCCGCGGCGCGGGGACAAGTCTCCGCTCGTCGGTGCGCTGAATCATCGACTTGAACTCGGTCAGCAGCTTGGACGCCATGGACGGACTGATCTGTGACTGTCCGTCGGCCACGGCGCGGATGGCGGTGGCCACCTCGTCGGTGGAGATCTCCTTGAGGAGATAGCCGGTGGCGCCGGCCTTGATCGCGTCGTAGAGGTCGGCCTCCTCGTCGCTGATCGTCAGCATGATGATCTTGGCGCTGGGGGCCACTTCCTTGATGGAGGTGCAGGCCTCGATACCGCCGCGCTTGGGCATCCGTACATCCATCAGCACGATGTCCGGCAGCAGATCGGCTGCCTTGTCCACGGCCTCCGCGCCGTCGCCGGCCTCGCCGATGACCTGGATGTCCTCCTCCTGGGCGAGGACGATCTCCAGTCCTCGGCGGAAGAGGGCGTGGTCGTCCACGACAAGGACCCGGATGGGCTCCTTGCGGGAGCCGCCCCGTTCCCTGTCGGCGTCGGACCGGGCGCCGCCGACCGTGTCATCGGCATCGTCCGCGCTGTGCACCGGTCCGAAGCTGTCCGCCATCGTTCCTCCCCCTGAAGGCCGTGGCCCGAGTTCACAAGAGCCGGCCAACCGCAGTTCGCAGACCACTTGTTGGCTTGCGACGCCATGATTTCATGCCTTGATGACAGAGCGGTGATCCTTCGGTCCGCACGCCGGTGCCCCTGAGGCGCGGGGGGCGCTCAGGGGCACCGCCGGAGCACGGATCCCGGCGGCCTTCCGGCCGCTCCGGGCCGTCCGCCGGCCGCGTGCGTGCGACGGCTCAGCCGCCGAGGGCGCCGCCCGCGCCGCCGGCTCCAGAACCGGCGAACGGGTCCGTCCTGAGGTGGATCACACCGTAGTCGTATGCGTGGCGCCGGTAGACGACGCTGGGTTCCTTGGTGTCGGAATCGACGAAGAGATAGAAGTCGTGCCCGACCAGTTCCATCTCGTAGAGCGCCTGATCGAGGGTCATCGGTGCCGCCGCGTGGTTCTTCTCCCGGACCACCAAAGGCCCTTCACCCTGTACCTCCAGTGTGCCGATCCTGGTGGTCGGGACGGCCTCGGCCGCCGCCTCTTCCGCGGCGGTCTGGCCGTTGGCGTTCAACTGAGCCACGTCAGGAACGACTTCGACGACCTCGGCGGCCGAAAGCCGCCCATTGCCACGCCGGTTGTGGCGCTTCTCGTGCTGCTTGCGCAGCCGGGCCTCCAGCTTGCCGGTGGCCAGATCGAGCGCCGCGTACGGATCGGCCGCGGCCGCCTCCGCACGGATCACGGGGCCACGGGAGTGGAGCGTGATCTCCACCCGGTCGCACCGGTCGGCCTGCCGCGGGTTGTGCTCCTTGGACACCTCGACGTCGAGGCTGATCACCTTGCCGTCGAGCTTCTGGATCTTCTCCAGCTTGAGCTTCTCGGCCACGTGCTTGCGGAACCGCTCGGGCACCTCGGTCTTGCGGCCCTTGACGACGATGTCCACGCAGAACTCCGTTCCCGGATCACTCCGCCTCATTGCGGAGTTACTCCCTGTTGCACCAGACCCCAGTAGTCACCGGAGCCTCGGACTTGGTGACTTTCACCTCCTCCTCCCCCGTCGGCATGATCCCCACCCACCGAAGTTCCGGAGGTTCTGAAAACGCCGAGCAGACCAGTGCATTCAGTCAGTCATGGCTTCCGCCATTCCTCATAACCGAACATAGCCCTCCCGGACGGGTGTCGGCACCCGCTACCGGCATGTACCTCTGTTCAGGTCTTTTTCTTCCCCGTTTACCAGCAACGATGCAAGATCCCGATCAGTTCCGGTTTATTTCGAAGGACAGGGGCGGAGCGGCCACAACTGCCGCGCTCACCTGTGCGTATCCCGGAATGCCGGACCCCATTGCGGCACGCAGTGCCCTCGCCGCCTCGACGAGCGAAGAACCGGTTGTCATGAGATCGTCCACCAGCACCACCCGGCCGGCGGCCAGCAGTCGCGCGCCCCCGCCGGCCACTTCCAGCGCCCCCGAGAGATTCACCCGTCTGCGGCGGGCGTCGAGACCCGCCTGGTCCGCCACCGCGCGTCGCTGCCGCAGCACCGGCAGCACCCGGCACGGCCGGCCCGCATGTCTCAGCTCACCCGCGGCGGCCAGCGCCATCCGGCGGGTCGCGTCATGTCCGCGCGCTCCGACCGCGCGGCGCGCGGACGGCATCGGTACGAGCAGCAGCGGTCCCACCCCCGTACCGGACGGCGCGGCGGCCCGCACGGCCCCGGCCAGGGCGCGGCCGAGCGGCGCGGCCAGCCCGAGCGCGCCCCGCTCCTTGTGCGCCAGCAGAACGGCCCGTACGGCGTCCTCGTACGGCGCCGCCGCGTGCACCACCGGCAGTCCCGTCGGCTCGGGAACCGGCCGCACCCGGCAGGGCCACGTCCCGTACAGGGCGCGGCCGCACTCCTCGCACAGCGGCGTCCTGGGACTGCCGCACCCACCACAGGCGACCGGCAGCACCAGGCCGGTGATCTCGCGCCACCACCCCCGCATGGGACCCACTGTGCCAATGACGGAAGCCCCCGGCCACCCCTGTGGATGACTGGTTCCGGTAAAGCTCAGGGCCGGGGTGCTCCGCTCCCGCCGAGGCGGTCACCGCCCGTACGGACACGCCGACGTGCGGGTACGCGACCACCCCGGCCGCCGGGACTCCGCCGCTGGGGCCCGGCCGCCGGACAGGCGCCGCCGGGACGCGTGGGCGTGGTCAGCCGGGATAGACCGGCGACGAGCCCTCCTCGACCATCGTCTGCCAGTTCGCCCCCATGGGCAGCCCCACGATCCCGGCGTCCTGGGTGTCGGCCACCAGCGGCTGCCGGTCGTCGTCGGCCGCCGCGATCGCCGTCACCGGGGAGAGTCCCGGCAGCACGCCCGCCGCCGAGGTCGACCCGTCGGTCTGGATGTAGCGCACCTGCTCCACACCGCCGGACTCCTTGCCGACCACCACCAGCCGGCTGGGGCCCGCCCAGGACACCGCCGTCACCGACTCGATCTGCGGGGCGACGGGCTGGAGTCCCCTCACCGACACCTCGGACTCGGCCCCGGAGCCATCCCGCTCCACCCGTCCGATCCGCAAGGTGGTCCGCCCGTCCTCGGCCAGCAGCAGCGCGATCCGTACACCGTCCGCCGAGACGCGCAGCGCCTCGATACGCGCGCCGCCCAGCCCGTCGACCGTGACCTGCCGCGGCGCGCCGGTGCCGTCCGCGAACCGCAGCAGACGCGGTTGCCCGGGATCCCGGTCGGCGATCCACAGATCCCCGTGTCCGTCCCAACTCGGCGCGGACAGCCGGTCCTGCGGGCGTGCGCCCTTGCTCTCCACGAGCGGGGCGCCCAACTCGCCGTCCGAGAGTATGGAGGCCACATGGAGCGACTTGGCGTCCTCCGAGACGCCCGCCGCGTGCTTCTCGTCACGCGCCACCGCGACCGGGCCGAGCTTCGGCCCGTCCTTGCCGAACGGCCCGAGGACCCGCACCGGGTCGACGCTCTCGTCACTGCCGATGTGAAGCGTCGACAACCGCCCGCCGCTGTCGACGAAGTACGGGTTGTCGGGCTGCCCGGTGGTCCGGTCGGGCGCGAACTCCTCGGCCTGGTCCCCGCTGAGCACACAGAGCGAGGAGCCGTCCGCCAGCAACTCGACCTGGCTGACCGGGGTGGAGGTCAGGTCCCGCAGCGTGAAGAGCAACTGCGCGGCCATCTTGCGGCACTGACCGCGCCCCGCCTTGGACGCCTTCTCGTTCAGCGGCACCTTCAGCGCGTTCCGGTCGTCGAACTCCAGCGATCTGGTGCCCTTCTGAAGGGCCGTACCTGCCGGGAAGGGCGAGTCGACCACGGGCTTCAACCAGTGCGTCGGTCCGTCGAGCAGTACCTTCACCGCCTGGGTGACCGGATCCATCCGCGTCGTGGGGTCTATTCGCTGACGGATGTAGACCGGGTCCGCGACCAGCCAGTTCTCCCCCGATGCGAAGTAGTACTTATTCATGGAGCGGTAGTTGCGCTGGAAGTCCGACTCACCGAGCACCAGCCCCGGCGGCAGGCTGTCGATGCGCCACTCGTTGGTGTCCGCACCGGCCGTCTCCTGCACGAGGTGGATCGTTCCGTTGTACGGCGTCGGCTCGATCGGCTGGTAGACGTGCGCGGCGTCCACATCGGCGATCCGGTCCCCGTACAGCGGATAGGTGCGGCCGGGGTCACCGGAGCCGGCGGGCGGCTCCTTGACCGGGGCGGGATCGGGCGCGGCGCGCAGTACGGTCGTGCCCTCCCCCGGCTTCCAGTTCCTGGACGCCTCCTTCGTCAGATACTTCCTGGCCATCGCGAAGTCGGGATCGTCACTGGTCATGGCCTCCAGGAAGCCGTCGACGATCTCGTCGGGCCCCGCCTTCTCCCGGGGCGGCACGGCGTACACCCGCACCTGCGACTCACCCGGCGGCGATGCCTTCACCGGCTCCACGTCCCCGCTGTCCGGGATCGACGCGCACCCGGCCAGCAGCGCGGCGACGGTCACCAGCAGGGCCGGCGCGCTCATCGCCCGTCCCAGGCCGTACCGACGGCGGTCAGCGCCCACGAATCGTGTCCTCCCGTTCCGGAATCTGCTGGGCGGGACCACCGGTCCCACCGGGGCCCTGCCCAGCCCCGGTACCAGGCCCGTGCCCATCGCCCGGAAGCGGCTCCTCCGCGGGGCGCGCCACCACCCGCGCGCCGCTGCCCGGCATCGCCGCCGGGTCCACCGCCGCCGCGGACAGGGGCGGCGCCGGTACGCCCGCCCCCGCGGGCAGCGCGGTGCGGTCCACGCGCTGCTGGGCGGGCACGCTCGACAGCCGGTGCGCGCTCTCCTTGAGATCGTGGGCCCCCACGCGCTCCCGGTTGCTCCGGGAGTCCTCGGGCTCCAGCGGTATGGGCGATCCTCGCAGCGCCTCGTCCGCCGTACGGGGCAGCGTCAGCCGGAACTGCGACCCGCCGCCGGGCTCGCCCCACGCCTGGAGCCAGCCGCCGTGCAGCCGCGCGTCCTCGACGGCGATCGACAGCCCGAGGCCGGTGCCCCCGGTGGTACGGGCGCGCGCCGGATCGGCCCGCCAGAAGCGGTTGAACACCCGGGTCGCCTCACCGGGCTTGAGCCCCACACCGTAGTCACGCACGGCGACCGCGACGGCTCCGCCCGCGACCCCCATCCGTACGATCACATCCCGCCCCTCGCCGTGCTCGACGGCGTTGACGACCAGATTGCGCAGCACCCGCTCCACGCGGCGGGCATCGGCCTCGGCCACGACGGGCTGCTCGTCCCCGAGAACACGGATCCTGCTGCCCTTCGCCTGCGCCAGCGGCTCGGCCCCGCCGATCACCCGCCGTACGACCACCCGCAGATCTATCGGCTCGGCCTCCAGCGCCGCCGCGCCCGCGTCGAAGCGGCTGATCTCCAGCAGATCCGACAGCAGCGACTCGAAGCGGTCGAGCTGGTCGCCGAGGAGCTCGGCCGAGCGCGCCGTCACCGGGTCGAAGTCGCCGCGCGCCTCATGGATGACATCGGCGGCCATGCGCACGGTCGTCAGAGGGGTGCGCAGTTCGTGAGAGACGTCGGAGACGAACCGGCGCTGCATCCTGGACAGCTCCTCCAGTTGCTGGATCTTGAGCTGGAGGTTCTGCGCCATCTTGTTGAACGCCTCGCCGAGCCGTGCGATGTCGTCCTCGCCGGTGACCTTCATCCGCTCCTGGAGACGGCCGGTGGAGAGCCGCTCGGCGATACCCGCGGCCATCCGTACGGGTGTGACGACCTGCCGCACCACCAGCCAGGCGATGGCTCCGAGCAGCACGACCACGAAGAGCCCCGCCGTGGCGAGCGTGCCCTTGACCAGATTGAGCGACTGCTCCTCCTGGGTCAGCGGGAAGAGGTAGTACAGCTCGTACGCGTTGCCGTCGACGTCGTTCAGCCGCTTGCCGACGACCAGCCCCGGCTCGGGCTCCCGGTCCTCGGTGGCGCCGGTGTATCTGATCTGCGCGTACGTCTCGAACGGTCCGGTCCCCCGCGCCACGGCGGACCGCAGATCCGCGGGAACGCTGGCGAAATCCACCCCGCCCGAGACCCGGGGCGCGCGGTTGGTGGAGGCCACATCCTGCGCTTCGGGACTCAGCGCCACCACATTGAAGGCACCCGGGCCACCGCTGGCGAGCTGTTCGACCAGGTCGGAGCGCCAGTTGACGGAGTTCCTGCCCGACTTGCCGCTCGCCCCGTCGCCGTCCCGGCCGCCGGGCGCGGCCGGTGCGTCGGCCTTCTCCTTCGCCACGGTGAACCCGCCCGCCGCCTGGCTCTGGGCCGCCTTCTCCTTGGCTTCGAGCAGACCGTTGCGCACCTGGCCGATGACGACGAACCCGAGCAGCAGCACCACCCCGAGCGACATCAGCAGGGTGGTCGCGACCACCCTGAGCTGGATATTGCGCCGGTACAGCCGCACCGCGGGCAGCAGCGGCCGCCTCACCCAGCGCACCAGCAGCCGCAGCACCGGTCCGCCCGGCGAGCCGTCCTGGAGCAGCCGGCCGCTCTGGAAGAGCCGGCCGAACCGTGAGAACACCCGTCCCGGGCCGGCAGCCCGCGCCGCACGGACTCCCGGCTCCCCGGGCTTCGGAGCAGCGCTGCCGCCGGACATGTCAGCTCGGTCCTGCCTTGTAACCGACACCGCGGACGGTCACCACGATCTCGGGACGCTCCGGGTCCTTCTCGACCTTGGAGCGCAACCGCTGGACATGCACATTGACCAGCCGGGTGTCCGCCGCGTGCCGGTAGCCCCACACCTGCTCCAGGAGCACCTCACGCGTGAACACCTGCCACGGCTTGCGTGCCAGCGCGACCAGCAGATCGAACTCCAGCGGGGTCAGGGCGATCGACTGCCCGTCCCGCTTCACGGAGTGACCCGCCACATCGATGACAAGATCGCCTATCGCCAACTGCTCCGGCGCCGGCTCCTCGGACCTGCGCAGCCGCGCCCTGATGCGGGCCACCAGTTCCTTGGGCTTGAACGGCTTGACGATGTAGTCGTCGGCCCCCGACTCCAGACCCACCACCACATCGACCGTGTCGCTCTTGGCCGTCAGCATGACGATCGGAACCCCGGACTCGGCCCTGATGAGCCGGCACACCTCGATACCGTCCCGGCCGGGCAGCATGAGATCCAGCAGCACCAGATCCGGCTTGGTCTCGCGGAAAGCGGCGAGCGCCTTGTCACCGTCCGCTACGAACGACGGCTCGAAACCCTCACCACGCAGCACAATCCCGAGCATCTCGGCCAGTGCGGTGTCGTCATCGACGACAAGGACACGTCCCTTCATATCGACATCATCCCATTAGCTCATCGTTACCTTGGCGTGACCTGACACACAGCTCCGCGATTCCAGCCCCGGTCACCGGGGACAGCGCGCCTTTTTCGGTGACGATCGCCGTCACCAGTTCCGGGGGCGTGATGTCGAAGGCCGGGTTGTACGCCTGCGTTCCCAGCGGCGCCACCGGCATCCCACTCCCCGCCTCCACTCCCGCCACCGCGGTCTGCGGCGCCGTGACCTCTGTCACTTCCTGTCCCGACCGCTGCTCCACCTCGATCGACGCCCCGTCGGGGGTGTCGAGGTCGATCGTCGTGGTGGGGGCGACCACGACGAACGGCACATGGTGGTACTTGGCCAGCACGGCGAGCGGATAACTCCCCACCTTGTTCGCCACCGAGCCGTCCGCGGCGATCCGGTCGGCCCCGATCAGAACGGCGTCCACCTCCCCCGCCGCGAACAGCGAACCAGCCGCGTTGTCCGTGAGCAATGTGTACGCCATCCCGTTGCGAGCCGCCTCATACGCCGTCAGCCGGGCCCCCTGGAGAAGCGGACGGGTCTCGTCCACCCACAGGCGCCGCAGCCGCCCGGCCCGGTGGGCCGACAGTGCCACGGCGAACGCCGTGCCCTCCCCGCCCGAGACAAGCGCCCCGGTGTTGCAGTGGGTCAGGATCCGGTGGCCGCCACCCGGCAGCAGTTCATCGAGGAGCGTAAGCCCAAACTCGGCCATCTGCGCGCTGGCCTCGGCATCCTCCCGGTGCAGCAGCCTCGCCTCGGCGAGCGCGGCCGCGGCGGCCTGCTCAAGACCGGCCCCGCTCCCGGCCACCGAGCGGTACGCGTCCCGCGCCCTGCGCACTCCGTACCCGAGGTTCACCGCGGTGGGCCGCGCCTGCGCGAGCTGAGTCGCCGCGTCCTCCACGTCATAGCCCCGCCGCGCGGCCAGTGCCACACCGTAGGCGCCCGCGATACCCAGCAACGGCGCCCCCCGCACCGCCAGCGTCCTGATCGCCCGTACGAGGGCGGGCACATCCGTACAGACCAGCTCTGCCTCCTCGACCGGAAGTCTCGTCTGGTCGAGGAGCACCAGCACGGGCCCTTCCGGCGGCTCGTCCCAGCGAATCGAGGGGAGCATGGACGGCTCCACGCCGACCGGGGTTTGTGCGTACTGATCAACCATCCGCTCAGTCTGCCCGCTACGGCACGGACAATGAAGGCAAGCACGGACGCGACAAGGAGATACGTCCACCGGCCCGCCCGAAGCCAACGCGTGGCACGATGGCTGCCAGCCCGCCACCCCGCTCCGCGGACAGGCACTGTCGAATCGCCGGCTCGCCGAGCCGGTCCCGCAACCAATCCACGAGGTGGACGACCGTGAACGACACTCCGGGCTGGGCCTCGCCCGGATCCGCCCCGTCCGACGGCCAGGACGCCACCGTGCCCAGGCCCGCCGCGCCCGCCGACGACACCGGCTCCACCCCGAAGTGGTCGGCCGACCGGCCGCCGGCCGGACAGTGGTCCCCGCCGAGCGCCTCCGGCACCGGACCCGCGCCGCAGCGGCCGGCACCGGGCTGGGGCGGGCCCGCCCAGGGCCGAGGACCGGGCTACGGCGGAGGCCCCGGCCCCGGTTACGGCTGGGGGCCGCCGCCCGCCGCCAAGCCGGGCGTGATCCCGCTGCGCCCGCTCGGTGTCGGCGAGATCCTGGACGGCGCCGTCTCCACGCTGCGCGCCCACTGGCGGACCGTACTGGGCGTCACCCTCGCCGTCGCCGTGGTCTCCCAGATCGCCGAGATCCTGATCCAGCGTTATCTCCTTCCCGAGCCGGTGGCCCTCGACCCCGACGCCACCCCCTCGGAGACCCTCAGGCAAGCCGCCGACTCGATGCAGCAGAGCCTTGTCTCGCTCGTGCCGTCGCTGGTCCTCACCGTGATCGGCACCCTCTTCACCACCTCGATACTCACCGTGGTGATCAGCCGCTCCGTGCTGGGACGCCCCGTCACTCTCTCCGAGGCCTGGCGCGAGTCCCGGCCCCGGCTCCCCCAACTCCTCGGCCTGACCTTGCTGTTGCTCCTGATGAGCACCGCCGTCATGACGATCGGCGTCCTCCCCGGCATGCTGCTGGGATCGGTCGCGGGTGCCGCGCTCACCGTGCTCGGCGGATGCGCCGGCCTCGCCGTCGTCATCTGGCTGATGGTCCGCTTCAACCTCGCCTCGCCCGCACTCATGCTGGAACGCCGGGGCGTGATGCCGTCCTTGCGCCGCTCCGCCAAGCTTGTGGGAGGCGCCTGGTGGCGCACCTTCGGCATCCTCCTGCTCACCCTTCTGCTGACCTTCCTCGTCACGCTGGTACTCGCGGTGCCCTTCGGCATCGTCGCCGCCGCGGTGGACGGCGGGGGTCTCGACGGCCTGATGTCCGGCACCGGCGCGGATCTCGGCTGGCCCTTCCTGATCATCACCGGTATCGGCACGGTGGTCGCCACCACGATCACCTATCCGATCTCCGCCGGCGTGACCGTCCTCCTCTATGTGGACCAGCGCATCCGCCGCGAAGCCCTCGACCTCGAACTGGCGCGGGCCGCGGGCGTACCGGGCTACGGCCCCGAGCAGTCGGGCCACAGCCCTTCCAGGAGCTGATGCGGTGTCCATCACGGGGGGAGCGACGTCCACGCGGCCGCTGATACGCCTGAGCGACGGCATACCGGTGGACACCCCTCGCGCCCCCGCCCGAGAAGCGGCGGAGCGCGAACTGTCCAAGCCGATGTACCACGAGAACGACCCGAACCTTCTCCAGCGCGCGATCAACCGCTTCTGGGAGTGGATCGGCGATCTCCTCGACGCCGCTTCCGGCGCCGCCCCCGGCGGTCCGCTCGGCCTCGCCGTCGTCTTCCTGGTGGTGGTGGCCCTGCTCGCCGCCCTCTGGTGGCGGCTGGGCACGCCCCGCCGCATACCCGGCCCGGCCGGCTCGCTCTTCGAGGACGGACCGCGCAGCGCAGCGGAACACCGCGCCAGTGCCGAAGCACACGCCGCCGCCGAGCGCTGGAACGAGGCCGTCCAGGAGCGGATGCGCGCCATCGTGCGCTCCCTGGAGGAACGAACGCTGCTCGACCCGCGCCCCGGCCGTACCGCCGACGAAGCCGCCGCCGAGGCCGGACGCCCGCTCCCCGGCCACGCCCACCGACTCCGCGCCGCCGCGAGCGAGTTCGACGACGTCACATACGGAGGCCGCACCGCCGACCAGGGGGCATATCTGCGTCTGCGGGAACTCGATCTCGATCTGGAACGAGCGAAGCCGCAGTTGAGCACCGCATCCGGAGGAACGGCCGAGTGACCTCCCCGACCAGCTCCACGTCGCTCTCCCTCACCACCGGCCAGATCTGGACCCGAGCCCGCGGACTGCTCCTCGCGCTCGCCATCCTGCTGACGGCCGGGATCGTGATGGCCGCACTCACCTCGGGCGACCGGCACGGGCGCCTCGATCCCCGCTCCGCCGACCGGTACGGCAGCCGCGCGGCCGCCGAACTGCTCAAAAACAGCGGAGTCTCCATCAGCGTCGTCACCACACTGGACGAGGCCACGGCCGCAACCGGCCCTGACACCACTCTCCTTGTCACCGATCCGAATCTGCTGACACCTCACCAGCAGTGGCTCCTGCACGACACGACCGCGCTCTCGGGAGGCCGTACCGTCCACCTCGGCGCCGGTCCGCCCTCGGTCGGCATCCTGGCACCCGGTGTCCGTACCGGCACGCCCGCGCCCGTCTCCGCACGATCCCCGCGCTGCTCGCTGCCCGCCGCCGACCGTGCGGGCACCGTCGACATCGGCGGCGAGCGATACGTCACCGACTCGCCCAACCCGGACGGCTGCTACCCGATCGACGGCGTGCCGGCCTTGCTCAGGATCCCCGCCGCGGAAACAGCCACGCATCCGGATGCCGGTGACACCGTCCTGCTCGGTTCTCCCGATCTTCTCTACAACGACCGCCTCGACCAGCAGGGCAACGCTTCGCTCGCCCTGCAACTCCTCGGCTCCCGGCCTCATCTCGTCTGGTACCTCCCTTCGCTCAGTGATGCCTCTGCCTCCGAGGGCAGCGGCGACAACAGTGGGGACGGCGGTGACAGCGGCTTCCTCGATCTGATCCCGTCGGGCTGGCTCTGGGGCACCCTCCAGCTCTTCCTCGCCGCGGTGCTCGCCGCCGTCTGGCGCGCCCGCAGGCTGGGCCCTCTCGTGACCGAACGGCTTCCCGTCGCCGTCCGGGCCTCCGAGTCCACCGAGGGCCGCGCTCGCCTCTACCGCAAGGCGAACGCCCGGGACCACGCGGCATCAGCCCTGCGCTCGGCGGCCCGCGACCGTCTCTCATCCCTCCTCGGCATCCCGACGGCCGAGGCACACTCACCCGAGTCCCTGATCCCGGCCGTCGCCGCCCAGCTCGCGGACACCGACCAGGACCCACGCACCCTGCTCTTCGGCCCGGCCCCGGCCGACGACGCCGCTCTCGTCCGCCTGGCGGACCAACTCGACGCCCTCGAAAGAGAGGTACGCACCTCATGAGTGCTCCGACCACGCAGAACGCCGGGAACACCGAGAACACGGACAGCGCCCGCGCCTCCCTGGAAGCCCTGCGCGCCGAGATCGCGAAGGCGGTGGTCGGCCAGGACCCCGCCGTCACCGGACTCGTCGTCGCCCTTCTCTGCCGCGGCCATGTCCTCCTCGAAGGAGTGCCCGGCGTCGCGAAGACCCTTCTGGTACGAGCACTCGCCGCTTCCCTGGAACTCGACACCAAGCGCGTCCAGTTCACCCCGGATCTGATGCCGAGCGACATCACCGGATCCCTTGTGTATGACGCCAGGACCGCAGAGTTCTCCTTCCAGCCCGGCCCTGTCTTCACCAATCTGCTGCTGGCCGACGAGATCAACCGCACGCCGCCCAAGACCCAGTCGTCACTTCTGGAGGCGATGGAGGAACGTCAGGTCACGGTCGACGGCACCCCCCGTCCGCTGCCCGACCCGTTCCTTGTCGCCGCCACCCAGAACCCGGTCGAGTACGAGGGCACCTATCCGCTCCCCGAGGCCCAGCTCGATCGCTTCCTTCTCAAACTGACCGTGTCACTGCCGTCCCGCGACGACGAGATCAGCGTCCTGACCCGCCACGCGGAAGGCTTCAACCCACGTGATCTCCAGGCCGCGGGGGTACGGCCCGTCGCCGGGCCGGCCGACCTGCAAGCCGCACGCGACGCCGTCGCCAAGACATCCGTCTCGCCCGAGATCGCGGGCTATGTCGTCGATATCTGCCGTGCCACGCGTGAATCCCCCTCGCTCTCACTCGGCGTCTCCCCGCGAGGCGCCACTGCCCTGCTCTCCACCGCCCGTGCCTGGGCCTGGCTCACCGGCCGGGACTACGTCATCCCGGACGACGTGAAGGCCCTGGCTCTCCCCACACTCCGCCATCGCGTCCAACTGCGGCCCGAGGCCGAGATGGAGGGAGTCACCGCCGACTCCGTCATCACGGCGATCCTCGCCAATGTCCCCGTTCCCCGATGAGGCGGTGAACCCGTGGCTCTCACCGGACGCACCGCGCTCCTCGCGGCTCTTGGCACTCTCCCCGTCGGCATCTACGCCCCCGGCTGGGCGGGGATCCTTGCCGTCAACGCACCGCTCTCGATAGCAATTCTGTGCGACTACGCCCTGGCCGCACCAGTGCGAACGCTCCGATTCACCCGAAGTGGTGATACGTCTGTTCGACTCGGCGAAAGCGCCGAAGTCCATCTCACCGTCACCAACCCGTCGGGGCGCAGGCTCCGCGCCCATCTGCGTGACGCCTGGCCCCCCAGCAGCTGGTTCACCGGAACCGAACAGGCAGCGTCCCGGCACAAGCTGACCGTTCCAGCAGGGGAACGCCGACGGCTCACCACGTCCCTTCGCCCCACGCGTCGCGGCGACCGCCGCGCGGAACGCGTCACTGTGCGCTCGTACGGCCCCCTGGGCCTGGCGGCCCGCCAAGGCAACCATGACGTCCCGTGGACGGTGCGGGTCCTGCCGCCGTTCACCAGCCGCAAGCACCTGCCGTCCAGGCTCGCCCGACTGCGCGAGCTGGATGGCCGCACCAGCGTGCTGACCCGCGGTGAAGGCACCGAATTCGACAGCCTCCGCGAATACGTGCCTGGGGACGACACCCGGTCCATCGACTGGCGTGCCACCGCCCGCCGCTCGACCGTCGCCGTACGGACCTGGCGCCCGGAACGTGACCGGCACATCCTTGTCGTCCTCGACACCGGCCGCACATCGGCCGGCCGGGTCGGCGACGTCCCCCGCCTCGACGCGGCCATGGACGCCACGCTCCTCCTCACGGCGCTCGCCTCACGAGCGGGCGACCGTGTGGACCTCCTCGCCTACGACCGCCGTGTGCGCGCACAGGTCCAGGGCCGTTCCGCAGGAGATGTCCTGCCGACGATGGTCAACGCGCTCGCCCCGCTCGAACCGGAGCTCGTCGAGACGGATGCCCGCGGTCTGAGCGCTGCCGCGCTGCGGAACGCACCGCGCAGATCGCTCGTCGTGCTCCTCACCAGCCTCGACGCCGCCCCTATCGAGGAGGGACTCCTTCCCGTCCTCCCACAGCTCACCAAACGCCACACAGTCCTTCTCGCCTCCGTCGCCGATCCGCATGTCGAGAACATGAGTACGCGACGGGGCACAGTGGACGCGGTCTACGAGGCCGCCGCCGGCACTCAGGCAGGGACCCAGCGACGTCGTACGGCGGAACAATTGCAGAGGCATGGCGTCACCGTTGTGGATGCCACCCCCGAAAAACTGGCTCCAGCACTCGCGGATGCGTATCTCGCGCTGAAAGCAGCGGGACGCCTCTGATACGAGTACGAGACGAGGGAGCCCGATCGCGTGTAGCCGGCGAAAACGGTCGGCTACCGCATCGGACTTTGAAATGGTCCTGGAACGCAGAAGTGCCCCGTACCGGATACCCGGCACAGGGCACTTCACACAATAATTGTTCGGCGGCGTCCTACTCTCCCACAGGGTCCCCCCTGCAGTACCATCGGCGCTGTGAGGCTTAGCT
>NZ_JBSGVS010000103.1:0-20589 GCF_053608565.1 Streptomyces sp. NPDC055025 | reverse complement strand
GGAGACGGCCGCGGCGGCCCTCGCCGAGGCCCGTACGGTACGGGCCGAGGCGGACGAGTCCGCCGCCGACACCGCGCGGGTCCGTGACGAGCGGCAGGAGGCCGCCCAGCGTGCCCGCCGCGCCGCGGACGCCCTGGCCGGGCTCGCGTTCCGGCTCCGTGAGCGGTCCGGCTGGCAGGCGAAGCTGCGCGAACTGGCCGACGAGACCGCCGAGTCCGAGGCACGGGCGGCCGTGTGTCTGGAGCGGGCCCGCGCCGCCGACGAGGACCGCAGGGCCGCCCAGCGCGCCGCGGACGACGCCCGCCGTACGGCCCGCGCCCTGCGCGCCGAGCGCGCCGAGATCGCGGGCGCGCCCGAGACCGTACCCGAGCGGGGGCCCGACGCGTCCCGCACCGCGCTGCCCGCCCTGCGCGAGGCCTATCGCGCCGCCTCCCAGCTCTACGAGAAGGTGGGCGTCGGCGCCGATCTGCGGGCCGAACAGGCCCGCGCCGAGAGCGACGAGAGCGCCGCGCTCGCCGAGCTGGACCGGCTCACCAACAAGGTGCGCAACCGGGCCGCCCAGCTGCTCGAATCGACGGACGGCGCCGACGGCCCGTCCCGGCAGGCGGCGGCGGCCCGCGCCGAATCGCTCGTACAGATGCTGGAGTCGCGCGCCTCGGCCGCCAGCGAGCAACTCGGCCGTTTCCGGGGCGAGGCCGAGCGGCTCGCCCCGGCCGACGGCGAAGCGCACACCGAGCTGCCCGGGGAACTGGTGCCCGCCGACGCCGAGAAGGCGCGGAGCCTCCTGCGCACCGCCACCACCGAACTCGCCGTCAGGACCGACGCGCTGGAGACCGCGCGCGACGCCCACACCGAACTGCTCCACGCCCACCGCGCCGCCGAGGACGCGGCGGGCGGCTTCGACGAGACCGCCGCTCTCCTGCGCGATCTGCTCCGGGGCGCCGTGGCCGAGGACGACGGGGACGAGGAGACATCCCAGCCGCCCGAGCCCTATCCCGGCGGCCCGGCGGAGGCACGGCTCGCCATGGCGGAGGCCCGTCGCTCCCTGCGCGCCTGTGCCGCCGACCTCTCCGCCGCCGAGACCGGCGTACGGGAAGCGTGTGATGTGCTCGTACGGCACGCCAACGCGACCCGCTACGAACAGGTGCGCACACCCGCGCGCCAGCAGATCCGCGAACTGCCCGCGTCCGCGCTGCCCGAGCACGCCGCCTCCTGGGCCCAGGCCTTCGCCCCCCGGCTGCGTGTGCTGACGGACGAACTGGCACAGCTCGAACGCAACCGCGACTCCATCGTCGACCGGCTGCGCGGTCTGGTCGAGTCCGCGCTGACGACGCTCCGCTCGGCACAGCGGCTCTCCCGGCTCCCGGAAGGCCTCGGGGAGTGGTCGGGCCAGGAGTTCCTGCGGATCCGCTTCGAGGAGCCGGACAGGGCGGTGCTCATCGAGCGGCTCGGGGAGGTCGTCGACGAGGCGACCCGCGCCGCCCTGAAGAAGAACTCCGACCTTCGCAGGGACGGAATGTCCCTGCTGCTGCGCGGTGTTCAGGCGGCGCTCCAGCCCAAGGGGGTCGTCGTCGAGATCCTCAAGCCCGACGCCGTACTGCGCGCGGAGCGGGTCCCGGTCGGACAGATGGGCGATGTCTTCTCCGGCGGTCAGCTTCTGACCGCCGCGATCGCGCTGTACTGCACGATGGCCGCCCTGCGCAGCAACGACCGGGGCCGCGACAAACACCGTCACGCGGGCACGCTCTTCCTCGACAATCCGATCGGCCGCGCCAACGCCACCTATCTGCTGGAGCTCCAGCGCGCGGTCTCGGACGCCCTGGGCGTGCAGCTCCTCTACACCACGGGTCTCTTCGACACGACGGCGCTCGCGGAGTTCCCCCTGGTCATCCGGCTGCGCAATGACGCCGATCTGCGCGCGGGACTCAAATACATCAGCGTCGAGGAACACTTGCGCCCAGGACTGCCCCAGCCGGACCCGGACGGTGAGCCCGTGCACGGCGAGATCACCGCGACCCGGATGTTCCGGCGGACCCCGGAGCCCGGACCCCGGAGCCGGTGACCGAGTACCGGGGCAGCCGTCAAGTGACCGGGGCCGCCGTCGGGTGACCGGAGCGCGTCAACGGGTCACCCGACGGCGCGTTCAGGCCTCGCTCAGGCTGTTCCGATGCCGCCGGCTCCGCCGCCGTATTCGCGCGGCCTCGCGCGCCGCGCTCCTCGCCGCGCGCCTGGCCCTGCGCCGCTCCCTGCGGAGCCGCCGGGCCGTGCTGCTGGGCGCGGAGATCACGCCATGGCGCTGGTTCCACACCTGGCGCGTGACCCATACGTCCAGTACGCCCCAGGTCGCCACCACCGTGGAGGCCACACTGCTCAGCACCATCGGGAACGCCAGCCAGGAGCCCGCGAGTGTGCTGAGGAAGGCCACCATGGCCTGAATCAGTGTCACCGCCGCTATGATCACCGCCCGGACCGCCGCCGTTCTCACCGGATCCGGCATGCGATACCGCGCCGCGGGCTCCTCGGTCCAGAGCCCCCGGGACACCTCCGCGATCCCACCCGCCGGCGCCGCGCCACGCCGCTCATCCGTCTCCATGGACGTCACTCCCCAACCACTGTCCACTGTCCGACTCAAGGGTGACTGCCCGCCTCGTCGCGATTCACGCCGGCCATGGAACCGAATGTGATACGCGAACCGCCCGCAGCGCTTTCCGCTTCCCCCTGATCCCCGTACACAAGGACGAATGGCGGCGCGTGAAGATTCCCGGCGAAGGGCCGACCGAATGATTCAAGCCAACTGACCAGGCCTGTACGCGCCGTCCGGCTCCGCCCCTGGTCTTCCCGAGGTGCAAGGCAACTCGCCGAAAACCGGGACAACTCGTGATCAAGATGCCATGGAGCGGCCGAAAATCATCCGGATGTGTCTTCGAGTTGCCGGTGTGACAGTAGTAGGCTCGCGCCGTTTGCTGACGGAGTATCTCCCGCACCGGGCGGGGATCGAGCTGGGGGAGGCCATGCGCTTTCGCGGGAAATCCATCCGCCGGAAGATCGTGGCGCTGCTGCTCGTGCCGCTCGTCGCGCTCAGCGTCATGTGGGCCTTCATCTCCGTCCTCACCGGCGGCCAGGCCAATCAGCTCCTGGACATCGGCCATGTCATCAAGAAGATCGGCCACCCCGTCGAGGACGCGATCCTCGTCCTCCAGAGCGAGCGCCGGCAGACACTCATCTATCTCTCCGACCCGCGCGGCGCGAACGCGACGAACGAACTCCGCACCCGCCGGGCCGACACCGACACGGCCGTGGCCCTCGTCAGGAAGAACGCCATCCTCGCGGTGCGCGACCGGATGGACACCACCACGCACGAGCGGTTCAACGTGCTCATGGGCGCCCTGGACGGCCTCGACCTGATGCGCCGCTCCGTGGACGAGAGCACCGTCACCCGTGAACGGGCGCTCGACTTCTACAACCAGCTCGTGGACCCCGGACACACCTTCCTCGCGTCCCTGTACGGCCACGAGGACGTGGACGGGGACAACTGGGGCCGCGCGCTGGTCGGTCTCGGCCGCGCCAAGGAGATGCTCTCCCGCGAGGACGCGGTGGTCGCCTCCGGGCTGATCGCGCGCCGGCTCACCGCCGCGGACATCCGCTCGCTCTCCGATCTGGTCGCCGGCCGCACCGTCCTCTACCAGACCAATCTCTCCGACCTGCCGCTCACCGACCGGGTGACGCTCGAACAGTACTGGCGCACCCCCGCCACGCTCGCGCTGCGCCAGACCGAGGACGACCTCATCGAAGCCGGGCCCACCAGTGACCCGAAGAGCGTCGACATCGCGCTCTGGCAGAAGATGACCGCCCCCGTGCTGGAGGACCTGACCAGCGAGAGCGCCAAGGCCGACGCCCTCTACCGCGCTCATATCGACCCCGTGCGCCAGGAGGTCTTCATCCGGCTCATCCTGGCCGGCACCGTGGGCTTCGTCGCGCTCCTCGTCTCCGTGTTCGTATCCGTACGCGTCGGCCGCGATCTGATCCGTGACCTGACCCAGCTCCGCAAGGAGGCCCACGAGGTCTCCGGCGTCAGGCTCCCCAGCGTCATGCGCAGGCTCGCCGCCGGCGAACAGGTCGACGTGGAGACCGAGGCACCGCGGCTCGACTACGAACGGGACGAGGTCGGCCAGGTCGGCCAGGCGCTCAACACCCTCCAGCGCGCCGCGGTCGAGGCCGCCGTCAAACAGGCCGACCTGCGGCGCGGTGTCTCCGAGGTGTTCGTCAACCTCGCCCGTCGCAACCAGGTCCTGCTCCACCGTCAGCTCACGCTCCTGGACACCATGGAGCGCCGTACGGAGGACACCGAGGAACTCGCCGACCTCTTCCGGCTCGACCACCTCACCACCCGTATGCGCCGGCACGCCGAAGGCCTGGTGATCCTCTCCGGAGCCGCGCCCTCACGGCAGTGGCGCAAGCCCGTCCAGCTCATGGACGTCGTACGGGCCGCCGTGGCCGAGGTCGAGGACTACGAGCGCATCGAGGTCCGCAGGCTCCCCCGGATCGGTGTCGGCGGCCCCGCGGTCGCCGACCTCACCCATCTCATCGCCGAACTCCTGGAGAACGCCACGGTGTTCTCACCGCCGCACACCGCGGTCCAGGTGCACGGCGAGCGGGTCGCCAACGGCTTCACCCTGGAGATCCACGACCGCGGCCTCGGTATGGCGCCCGAAGTGCTGCTCGACGCGAATCTGCGGCTCGCGGAGACTCCCGAGTTCGAACTGTCCGACACCGACCGGCTCGGCCTCTTCGTGGTCAGCCGGCTCGCCCAGCGGCAGAACGTGCGCGTCTCGCTCCAGCCCTCCCCGTACGGCGGCACCACCGCGATCGTCTTCCTGCCCGTCGCGCTGCTGACCGACGCGCCCGAGACCGAGGGCACCGGCTTCCGCCTCGACCGCAAGAGGGCCGCGGGCGGCGGACGCCACCGCGCCGACGGCGGGGGCGGCAGGCTCACCGCGCTGGCGCAGGTCCCCACCGGGCGCGGCAGCGGCCCGTCCGTCCTCGACGGTCCTGTCGAGCTGGAAGCGCCGGTCGGCTCCCTGGGCATCGGGAACGGACCGGTGCTCGGCGGCGACGGCATTCTCGGCGGAGGTGACGGTATCGGCGATCTCGACGAGACCGGAAGCGAGCGCGGAAGGCTGTTCCGCGCCCGTGAGCGTCTCCGTGACTCCGGCGGCGACCCGCGCGACACACGTGACGCCCGGGACATGCGCGACGGACGTGAGGCACGGGACACGCGCGATGTACGTGACGGCGGCCGTGACTTCCGCGACCGGCGTGACGGCCGCGCCGCCCAGGAGCCGCGCGGACGCCACGAACAGCACCAGCAGGCCGCCGGCTCCGGGCCCCAGCGCTCCGCCGAGCCGGTGAGCCTGCCCCGCCGCAAGCCCCCGACGCTGGTCGTGGACCGCGGCAGGCGCCTGGACGAGCCGGGCCGTGCCCCGTCCGCGCGGGAGCAGCGGGAGCAGACCGCCGACGGAACGGGCCGCGGTTGGTCCGGCGTACCGGCACAGCCGTCCGGTTCCGGTGCCCCGCGACCCGCCGAAGAAGGCCCCTCCCTGCTCGACGGACTGCCCCGCCGGGTCCGGCAGGCCAGCCTCGCCCCCCAGTTGCGGGACATCACCCCGGACCGCTCCGCCGACCGGGCGTCGGCCGCGCTCCACGACACCGAACGGGACGCGGACGAAGTACGCAGCCGTATGGCTTCGCTCCAACGGGGCTGGCAGCGCGGTCGTCGGCAGAACGATGCCGAGGACTCCACCGGCCCCGGCGATACACCAGGAACCACATCGGAGGGGGACGGTCGATGACCGCACCGAACGCCGCAGTACGCAACGCCACCGACCCCAACGGCTCGGGAGAGCTGAACTGGCTCCTCGACGAACTCGTCGAACGGGTCGCCAGCATCCGCAAAGCCGTGGTCCTCTCCGGCGACGGCCTCGCCACCGGCACGTCCAAGGACCTCACCCGCGAGGACGGCGAGCATCTCGCGGCCGTCGCCTCCGGATTCCACAGTCTCGCCAAGGGCGTGGGCAGACACTTCGAGGCGGGCAGTGTCCGGCAGACCGTCGTGGAACTGGACGACGCGTTCCTCTTCGTCACCGCCGCGGGCGACGGGAGCTGTCTGGCCGTCCTCTCCGACGCGGACTCCGACGTGGGTCAGGTCGCCTACGAGATGACACTGATGGTCAAGCGGGTCGGTGTCCATCTCGGCACGTCACCCCGGACCGGTCTGCCCGCCGGAGGGTGAGTGGGCTGGGATGAGTGACGCAGGTCAGGATCCGCAGCACTGGTTCGACGGCGAGGCCGGACCGGTAGTACGCCCGTACGCGATGACGCGTGGCCGCACCAGCAGCGCGACGCGCCACCGGCTCGACCTGATCGCGATCGTCGTCCCCGAACCCGCGGCCGGCGATCCCGCCCGGGACCAGACGCTCTCCCCGGAACATGTGGAGATCGTGGAACGCTGTCTCGCCAGCCCCCAGTCGATCGCCGAGCTGGCGGCGAGCCTCGACCTCCCCGTCGGGGTGGTCAGGGTACTGGTCGGCGATCTCGTCGAGAGCGAGATCGTGCACGTAACCCGTCCCGTTCCGCCGGCCGAGCTGCCGGACGTGAACATTCTGCGCGAGGTGATCAATGGTCTACGGGCGCTCTAGCCAGCGGCAGCGTCCGGTCGAGCCCGTGACGCTGAAGATCCTGGTCGCGGGCGGCTTCGGCGTGGGCAAGACCACCCTGGTGGGCGCGGTCAGCGAGATCAGACCGCTCCGTACCGAGGAGATGCTGAGCGAGGCGGGCCGGCCCGTCGACGATGTCGACGGCGTCGAGGGCAAGACGACCACCACGGTCGCCATGGACTTCGGCCGGATCACCCTCCGCGAGGATCTGGTGCTGTACGTCTTCGGCACCCCGGGCCAGGACCGCTTCTGGTTCCTCTGGGACGAACTGGCCCAGGGCGCCCTGGGCGCGGTCGTCCTGGCCGACACCCGGCGGCTGGCGGACTCGTTCGCGGCGGTCGACTACTTCGAGCGGCGCGCCATCCCGTTCACCGTCGCCGTCAACTGCTTCGAGGGCGCGGGCCGGTTCCCGGCCGAGACCGTACGGGCCGCACTCGATCTGGACCCCGAGGTCCCGCTGGTGATGTGCGACGCGCGCGAGCGCGAGTCCGTCAAGGAAGTGCTGGTGACGGTCGTCGAGCACGCCATGACCCGCGCGGCGCTGCAACGCGAACACGCCACCACCACCTGAGCGGGGAGCCGAGCCCCGCGCCGGCCGGCGCTCGGGTCCGTACGGAACGCCTCCGTACGGGCCCGGACGGTGCACCGGCACCCGGCTCCTCCACCGCGGTTCCGCTACCGGGTCTCCTCCTCGTGCCAGCCGAGGCTGCGCTCCACCGCCTTGCGCCAGTTGCCGTACTCGCGCTCGCGCACCTCCGCCTCCATCCGCGGCGACCACTCGGCATCACGCTTCCAGTGCGCCTTCAGCTCGTCGAGATCCGACCAGACACCGGTCGCGAGGCCCGCCGCGTACGCCGCGCCCAGACAGGTCGTCTCCGAGACCTTCGGCCGGATCACCGGTACCCCCAGCACATCCGCCTGATGCTGCATCAGCAGATGGTTGGCGGTCATCCCGCCGTCCACCTTCAGCGTGGTGATCGGTACGCCTGAGTCCTGGTACATCGCGTCGACCACCTCACGGGTCTGCCAGCTCGTCGCCTCCAGCACCGCTCGGGCCAGATGCGCCTTGGTGACATAGCCCGTCAGACCGGTGATCACCCCGCGCGCGTCGGAGCGCCAGTACGGCGCGAACAGCCCCGAGAAGGCCGGTACGACATACGCCCCGCCGTTGTCGTCCACACTCGCGGCGAGCGACTCGATCTCATCGGCACTGCGGATGAGCCCGAGCTGGTCACGGAACCACTGCACCAGGGCCCCGGTGATCGCGATCGACCCCTCCAGACAGTAGACGGGCGCCTCCGAACCGATCTTGTAGCCGAGCGTCGTGATGAGCCCGCTCTTCGACGGTACGGGCCGCTCACCGGTGTTGAGCAGCAGAAAGCTGCCCGTCCCATAGGTGTTCTTCGCGGTGCCCGGGTCGTAGCAGGCCTGGCCGAAGACCGCCGCCTGCTGGTCGCCGAGCGCGGACGCCACCGGCACCCCCGCCAACCGTCCGACGGCCGTCCCGTACACCTCGGCCGAGGACCTGATCTCCGGCAGGACGGCCTCGGGTACCCGCAGCGCCGAGAGGATCGACGGATCCCACTGGAGGGTCTCCAGATCCATCAGCATCGTGCGGGACGCGTTCGTCACATCCGTGACATGCGCCCCGCCGTCCGTGCCGCCCGTCAGATTCCAGATCAGCCAGGAGTCGATCGTCCCGAAGGCGATCTCGCCGCGCTCCGCGCGCCGCCGCAGCCCCGGCACCTCGTCCAGCAGCCAGGCCGCCTTGGGACCGGAGAAGTAGCTGGCCAGGGGGAGCCCGGTGGTGTCACGGAACCGGTTCTGACCGTCCTCGCCGCCGAGTTCACGGCAGAGCGCGGAGGTACGGGTGTCCTGCCAGACGATCGCGTTGTGCACGGGTCGGCCGGTCGCGCGGTCCCACAGGACGGTGGTCTCGCGCTGGTTGGTGATCCCCAGCGCGCTGAGCTGACCGGCCCGCATCCCCGCCTTGTCCAGCGCTCCCGCCACCACGGCCTGGACCTTGGACCAGATCTCGGTGGCGTCGTGCTCCACCCAGCCGGGTTTGGGAAAAATCTGCCGGTGCTCACGCTGGTCGACGGCGACGATCGCGCCGTCGTGGTCGAAGATGATGCAGCGGCTCGATGTGGTGCCCTGATCGATGGCGGCGACGAACTTCTCCGTCATGACGTCCCCTTGATCGGTCGGTCGGTCGGAAAGCGGTGTGCGTGCGGCGGTGTGCGTACGGCGTCGTCCGTGGAGCCGCGTGCGTGGAGCGGCCCCGTGGGCCTCGCTCAGAACGCCGTGTTGAAGACGACTCCGGCGAGCAGCCCGCCGATGAGCGGCCCGGCCACCGGGACCCACGCGTAACCCCAGTCGGAACTGCCCTTGTTGGGTATCGGCAGCAGGGAGTGCGCGATACGGGGGCCCAGATCACGGGCCGGATTGATGGCGTAGCCCGTGGGCCCGCCGAGCGACAGTCCGATCCCGACGACCAGCAGCGAGACCAGCAGGACGGAGATACCGGACCCGTACACCCCGGCGTCGCCGGGGAGTTCGCCGATACCGATGCCCGCGTTCTTCCCGAAGGCCAGGACCGGCAGGACCAGCGCGGTCGTGGCGATCACCTCGGTGACAACGTTTGCCACCGGGCTGCGGAGCTCCGGCGCGGTCGCGAAGATACCGAGCGTCGGCTGCGCCGTCGCGGCGTCGGCGTTGGCCCGGAACTGCGCGTAGTACGTCAGCCAGCACAGCACCGCGCCGAGGATCGCGCCCGTCATCTGCCCGAGCAGGTAGAGCGGGACCTTGTCCCACTCGCCCGTGTCGACCGCGATACCGACGGTCACGGCGGGGTTGAGATGGCCTCCCGACAGCGGCGCGGAGGTGTACGCGCCCGCCAGTACGCCGAAGCCCCAGCCGAAGGCGATCACCACCCAGCCGGCGGCCTTCGCCTTGGAGTGATGCAGCGTGACCGCGGCACAGACTCCCGCGCCGAAGAGGATGAGTATGGCCGTTCCGATGAACTCACCGACGAATATGTCCCCATTGCTCAAAGCGGCTCCTAGACCTGGCCCGGGGTCGTCCGCCCCGGATCTCCATGACGAGCGTGCTGAGCGCGCCTACCCGCGGCGCTGACGGCGAAGAGTGAGTGTTCACCGGCTCGTCAGGGAGCGTCAAGGTCATTGACAGCACGCGCAGTTCAGGGACGGTCTTGACACAGACGTACGGAACGCGCAGTTCCGACGACCGGAGCGACGACCGAAGCGCGACCGGAGTGATGCCTGGAGCGATGCCCGGCCTGCTGCCGGACGGTGGGTCGGCCGGGCGGGTCAGCGGTGCTCGGTGAGCCACTTCTCCGAGATCCCGGCCAGCTCGTGGTCACGTCCCGCCAGCATCATCCGGATCATCCGCGCATCGCCGCGGAGCGACCAGGCCGGATGCCCGAAGCTGGCGGGATTGTTCCTCTCGATGAGGAAGTGCGCGGGCCAGGCCGTCGCGTAACCGATCAGCGGCAGGGCCGCCGCGTACCGCTTCCGCCCGCGTGCCAGGCCGTAGGCGCTGATCGCGAGTCCGGTGAGCGTGCCGGTGAGATGGACCCAGCGGGTCGCCGCCTTGGAGTGCATGGCGACGTAGTAGGGCCAGAATTCCTCGTACGAATCAAAATCCTGCTGCGCCATGGAGGCACCGTAACCGCTCCCGGGAGAACCGGATACGGGTTCTCCCGCGTCTGGTCCCGGAGACGGGCGGCCGGGGCTCACGGGGGTGGTCCCGGCCGTCCGTCGCCCTGCTCTCCGCGGCGTTTCGTATTGCCGTCAGTTCCGTACTGCCGTCAGTTCCGTACGACCGAGCGCCAGGCCACCGGGAAGTCGAAGTAGGTGTCCGGGAAGGTCTCCGGCTTGTGCGTGAAGTGCCACCACTCCTCGGCCAGATTGGTGAATCCGACCCCGGCCAGCGTCGCCTTCAGCAGTTGACGGTTCGCCCGCTGCTCACCCTGGACCCGGGGATCGTCGGTGTGGCTGAGCGTGTCGAAACAGTCGAAACCGGTCCCCATGTCGACCGAGTTGTCGGGGAAGCGCTCGGCCTTCGGGCCGTAGCAGGGAGCCTGCTTCTCGCCCGGTACGTACGGACGCGTCGGCAGGGCCGGCAGCCTCACCAGGGTGAGATCCACCGTGCTGCCCCGGCTGTGTCCCGACTTCTCCGCGATGTAACCGTCCTCGAACAGCCGCGACTTGTCGACACGCGGATAGAACTCCGCCTTCATCCGCTCGTCCTGGAGATCCTTCGCCCACCGTACGAAGTGATCGACGGCCCGCTGCGGCCGGTAGCAGTCGTACACCTTCAGGGAGTAGCCCTGCCTCCGCAGCAGGGACTGCGCCTGCCGCAGCGCCTCGGCGGTGGAGCGGGTGACGATGCAGAGCGGCTGCCGGTAGCCGTCCACCGGCTCGCCCAGGAAGTTGTGCGGCGTGAGGTAGCGCATCTCCTCGATGACCGTCGGCGCGACCGAGCGCAGGGCCACGAACTCCTCCGGCGCGGACGGCTCCGGCGCGGCCTGGGCGGCGGGCGCGGGGGCGGTGACGGCGAACAGCGCGGCGGTGGCCGAGGCGGCCAGGACACGGAGCACGGACTGAAGTCTTGTCATGGGCATCTTCGTCTATCAGTTCCAGGGACCGAGGGAAAGGGTGATCGGATACAGTCCGCGCGTGTCCGAGCCCGAGAACGTGTCCGTGTCCGTGTCCGTGTCAGAACCGAACCTGTCAGAACCGAACGTGTCAGAGCCGAAGAAGAGGCCCGTGCCGAACTCGCACTGCGGAAGCTGCGGCACGGCGTATCCGGCGACGGCCGGCTGGCCCCGTACCTGCGCTGCCTGCGGAGCCACCACCTACCGCAATCCGCTGCCCGTCGCCATCGCCCTGGTGCCCGTGACGGACGACCAGGGCGGCGGACTGGTCGTCATCACCCGCACCATCGAGCCCGAGTACGGCGGTATCGCCCTTCCCGGCGGCTTCATCGACCACGCCGAGGACTGGCGGCACGCGGTCGTACGGGAGCTGCGCGAGGAGACCGGGATCGAGGCGGACAGCGCGGACGTACGGCTGGCCGACGCGCTCAGCTCCCCCGGTGGCCATCTGCTGCTGTTCGGTCTGCTCCCGGAGCGGCAGGCCGGCCGGCTGCCGCCCTCGGCGCCCACGGAGGAGACATCGGGCTGGCACGTCCTGCGCGCCCCGGCGCGGCTGGCGTTCCCGCTGCACACCGAGGCCGTACGGTCCTGGTTCGCCGGCCGCTACGACACCGGGCGAGGCGTCTGACCGGCGCCCCGGCCGCCGCTCTCACCCCGGCACGCCCGGCCGTCTCACCCCGCCCCTCTCACCCTGCCCCGTCTCACTCCGCCCCGCCGCTCACCGTCCTTCGCGCCTCACCGGCACGCCCGCCCCCTCACCGCCCCCTGACCCGTACCGGCCATTCCGGCTCCACCGGTCCGTTCTCCGTCACCCGTGACACCCGGACCTCGCCGTTCACCATGCGCGAGGTGTACCGCTCCACCTCCGCCTTCCGCCAGCCGTCACCCGGGTCCCGCACCACCAGACCGCCGCCCGCGCGCCCCGCCGCCGGAGCCCATGCCTCCAGCTCCGTGCCGCCGTCCGCGCCCCGTACGGGAATCACCGCACCCGCCCGCGCCAGTACCGGGATACGGGAACGGGGCGCGTCCAGCAGCACCTGGCCGGGCCCGTCGTACGCCCGCTCCGTCGCCGTGTCGTACCACCGCCCGCGCGGCAGACGTACCGCCCGCCGGTCCGTACCGCGCTCCAGCACCGGCGCGACCAGCAGCGCGTCCCCGAGCAGGAACGCGTCCTCGCAGTCACGCAGCGCCCGGTCCTCCGGAGCGCCCCACCACAGCGGACGCGCGTACGGCGCCCCGGTGAGCCGGGCGAGCTGGGCGAGTGTCACGAAGTACGGCCGCAGCCGTTCCCGTCCGACGAGCGCGGTCCGGGCGTGTTCCAGCACCTCCGGCCCGAACTCCCACGGCTCCCTGCGCCCCGCGTCGATCGCCGCGTGTGTACGGAACAGCGGCAGATACGCCCCGAGCTGGAACCAGCGCAGATACAGCTCGGGCGACGGACTGCCGTCGAAACCGCCCACATCGGGGCCCGAGTACGGCACCCCGCAGAGCCCCAGCCCCAGCACCAGCGAGAGCGAGGCCCGCAGCCCCGGCCACCCCGTCGACACATCACCGGACCAGGTGCCCCCGTACCGCTGCATACCCGCCCAGCCGGAACGCGAGAAGAGGAAGGGACGCTCATCGGGCCGGAGCCGTCGCAGCCCCTCGAAGCCGGCCCGCGCCATGGCGAGTCCATAGACGTTGTGGGCCTCACGGTGGTCCCCGCCCCTGCCCTCCAGCCGGTGCCTGGCCGAACGCGGCAGCGTCGTGTCACCGAACGGGGCGAAGGACACCGGCTCGTTCATGTCGTGCCAGACCCCGGCGAAGCCCTGCGCCAGCCGCTCCTCGTAGAGACCGCCCCACCAGTCGCGCACCGCCGGATCCGTGAAGTCCGGATAGACGCTCTCGCCCGGCCATACGACCCCCTGGACATCGCGCCCCCGCGCGTCCCGCACGAACGCCCCGGCCGCGGAACCGCTGTCGTACACGGCGTTGCCGCGCTCCGCCTTCACGGCGGGATCGACGATCGACACCAGCCGCACCCCGTCCGCGCGCAGCTCCTCCGCCAGCCCCGGCAGATCCGGGAAGCGCTCCCGGTCGACGGTGAAGACCTGATGCGCGTCGTAGTGATCGATGTCGAGATGGAGCGCGGAGAGCGGCAGCTCATGCTTCCGGTAGCCGGCGACGATCCGCCGCACCTCCCGCTCGCTGCCGAAACCCCAGCGCGCGTGCTGCGGACCGAGCGCCCAGGACGGCGGGGGAGTGGGCGCCCCGGTCAGCGCCGTCCAGCCGTGCAGCACCCGCGCGGGCGTACCGGTCACCACCCAGCAGCGCAGCGGCCCGCCGTCCATCCGCAGCTCGCTCGTGCCCGGCCGGTCGTGCCCCGAGCCCGCGCCCTCCTCGCCCTCCCGGAGAGTGACCCGGCCGTCCCAGGAATTGTCGTGGAAGGCGAGATGCGTCCCGCCGTCGGCCACCACGAGCTGAACCGGCATCGTCACATACAGCGGGTCGTCCTCGGGACCGAAGCCACCGCCGGGATCGGTGTTCCACAAGCGGTACGTACCGTCCCGCAGCCGCGGCCCCGACGCCCGCCCGCCCAGCCCGAAGAACCGCGCGTCCGCCGCCACCTCGCTGCGCTGCACCCAGCGTGCGGGACCGCCCCCGACCGGCTCCCACCAGCGCGGCGGCAGCTCCCGGCGCAGCACCACACCCCCCGGTGTACGCACCTCCACACCGCCGTGGCGCGAGACCGCCACCGTCACCCGCTCCGACACCACCCGCCAGCCGCCCTCCGTGTCCGGCTCCAGTCCGGCCCGGGTGTCCGGCTCCGGCGGGGTGTCGGCGAGCGCGTACGAGGGCAGCGCCTCGGCGCCGTCCCAGCCCCAGAACACGGCGCCTCCCACCGAGACGCACACATGCAGTCGCGCACGCGCGAACCGTACGATCCCGCCGCCCGGCAGCGGCTCCGCGCCGCTGACCGGCCCCGGCACCCGGGCCCGCTCCGCGCCGCGCGGTGCCAGCTCCCTGGCATCCGTACGCCGCCCGCGCCACGCCGAGCGTATGGCGCGCAGCCCCTGCACCGAACCGACCACTTTCATCGAACGCACCAGTTCACGACCGTCCATGCCGCTCAGCCTGCCATCCGGTCCAGGTGCGTGGGGCATCGTTCAACTCCCGTTCACCCGTGGTCAGAGCACATATCCGCGCTGTCGACCATGGGGGATGAGACCTGGTGCGGGGGACGATCACATGGCATCGTCCGTGTCAGTCGTGTCACGCGCACACCCCGCCCGTGCGCGCGACCGACGCACACCAGCGTCGAGCACGAAGCGACGAGTACACCAGCGCCGTACATCGGTGCCGAGCCCGCCGGGAGCCGCCCCATGACCGCAGCAGCAAGCCCTGCCCCCCTCTGGCGGCCGGATCCCGGCCGTATCGCCGCGGCGCGTGTCACCCGCTTCCAGGCCTGGGCGGCCCAGCGCTACGGAGCCCCGGCCGAAGGCGGTTACGCGGCGCTGCACCGGTGGTCCGTCGAGGAGCTCGACACCTTCTGGAAAGCCGTCGCCGACTGGTTCGAGGTGCGCTTCTCCACCCCGTACACCCAGGTCCTGGGCGATCGCACCATGCCCGGCGCCCAGTGGTTCCCCGGCTCCACCCTCAACTACGCCGAGCACGCCCTGCGTACGGCCGAGGACCCGGCCCGCGCCCATGACCCGGCCATCCTGTATATGGACGAGACACATGAACAGATCTCGCTGAGCTGGTTCGAGCTACGGCGCCAGGTCGTCTCCCTCGCCCGGCAGCTCCGCGCCCTCGGTGTGCGCCCCGGCGACCGGGTGAGCGGCTATCTCCCCAACATTCCGCAGGCGGCCGTAGCGCTGCTCGCCACCGCCGCCGTCGGCGGAGTCTGGACCTCCTGCGCCCCCGACTTCGGCGCCCGCGGCGTCCTGGACCGCTTCCAGCAGGTCGAGCCCGTCGTGCTGATCACCGTCGACGGCTACCGCTACGGCGGCAAGGAACACGACCGTACCGGCACGGTCGCCGAACTCCGCCGCGAGCTGCCCACCCTGCGGGCCGTCATCCATGTCCCGCTCCTGGGCACGCCGGCCCCCGAGGGCGCCCTCGAATGGGCGGCCCTCACCGCGGGCACCGCCCCGTCCGACGAGGCAGGGCCGCCCGACAAGGCAGGGCCGTCCGACGGGGCGGAAGAGGGAGACGTCTTCGAACAGGTCCCCTTCGACCACCCGCTGTGGGTCCTGTACTCCTCAGGCACCACCGGCCTGCCCAAGGCGATCGTCCAATCCCAGGGCGGCATTCTGCTGGAGCACTTCAAACAGATCGGCCTCCACTTCGACCTCGGCCCCGAGGACCGCTTCTTCTGGTACACCTCGACGGGCTGGATGATGTGGAACTTCCTCGTCTCCGGACTGCTCACCGGCACCACGATCGTGCTGTACGACGGCAGCCCCGGCTTTCCCGCCGTCGACGCCCAGTGGGGCGTGGCCGAGCGGACCGGCACCACGGTCTTCGGCACCTCCGCCGCGTATGTCATGGCCTGCCGCAAGGCGGAGGCGCACCCCGGCCGCGACCATGACCTCTCCCGTCTGAAATGCGTCGCCACCACCGGCTCACCGCTGCCTCCCGACGGCTTCCGCTGGCTCCACGACGATGTGGCCGAGGACCTGTGGATCGCCTCCGTCAGCGGCGGCACCGACGTATGCAGCTGTTTCGCCGGAGCCGTACCCACCCTCCCCGTCCAGATCGGTGAACTCCAGGCGCCCTGCCTGGGCACGGACCTCCAGGCCTGGGACCCCCAGGGCGTACCGGTCGTCGGCGAGGTCGGCGAACTGGTCGTCGCCAACCCGCTGCCGTCCATGCCGGTGCGCTTCTGGAACGACCCCGACGGCAGCCGCTACCACGACAGTTACTTCGAGATGTTCCCCGGCGTCTGGCGGCACGGCGACTGGATCACCCTTACCGACCGCGGTTCGGTCGTCATCCACGGCCGATCCGACTCCACCCTGAACCGCCAGGGGGTCCGGATGGGCTCCGCCGACATCTACGAAGCCGTCGAACGCCTCCCCGAGATCCGTGAATCCCTGGTCATCGGCCTGGAAGAACCGGACGGCGGATACTGGATGCCGCTCTTCGTCCATCTCGCGCCGGAAGCCGTCCTCGACGACACCCTGCGCGCACGGGTCAAGGAGACGATCCGCGAGCGGCTCTCCCCCCGTCATGTCCCCGACGAGATCATCGAAGTCCCCGGCATTCCGCACACCTTGACCGGCAAGCGCATCGAGGTCCCCGTCAAACGACTCCTCCAGGGCACGGCGCTGGACAAGGCCGTCAACGCGGGCTCCGTCGACAATCTCGATCTGCTGCGCTTCTACGAGGACCTCGCCCGCACCCGCCACTGACGACCGCGGGACCACGGAAGAGCACCGTTGTCAGACCCCCCGGTTACGGTGAGTGAGCAGTGACCGACAGCACTCAGGGGGAGACATGGCGCACACCGAGCGGGACCAGAACCGGACCGGACAGCGGCGGCGCACCGGCGGCACGGAGAGGCCCAGGCCCGCCCGGCCGGGACCCCGGCGGACGGCCAGGACCACACGGCGCGGACTGCGCCGCGAAGTCCCCAGCACCGTCGGCCTGCTCGCCGACGAGCAGGACTTCACGGCGATGCGCCGCTACCGCACCTTCACCTTCGACGACCACGCCGCCTATCTGCGGCAGATCGACGGACTGCTCACATCCCTGGCGTCCCGGGGTGTGCACATCACCGTCGGACTCTTCGACCCCGAGGAGTTCGCGGAGTACTGCGCGGAGAGGGGACTCGATCCGGACTCCGCCGTCAGCCGCAGCCGCTTCACGGCCACGCTCCCCGGGAGCGGAGCGGCCGTCGCCCATGAGGGCCGGCCCATCGACCGTCTCGTGCCCCTGCTGATCAGCACCGCTGTCCGCAGAGCGACATGGGAGTACGCGACCACGGTCCTCGCCGGCCTCGGGGAGTGCGCCGACTGCGGCCAGGACATCGGAGGCGCGGCCTTCGACCGCGCCTCCCACATCCTGGAGAGGCTTCTCGAAGCGGCGGGCCCCGGCACCCACCATCTCGTCTCCAGCGTCCCCGCCGCCGGCGAACAGCTTCTCGCCGTCCTCCACATCGACAGTCCCGAAGGGGCGCCCGCCCTGCTCGGCTCCACCGAAGGAGCCGAGTTCGTCAGTGTGCTGGCCCTGGGCATCGCCCTGGAGAGCACGGGCGGGGTCGTCCTGCGTACGACAGGGCCCGGCACCGGCACCCCCGACCGGCTGCACGGCTGGCGACTGGACCGCGGCGAACCCGTCCCGCTCACCGAGGCCGAGGTCTTCAACGCCTACTGCACGGACGCGGACACCGGAGAGCCGCTCTCCCCGGAGCCCGGCGTGGAGTACCGCGCGGGATTCGCCCTCCGCCTCGACGACACCGGCACCCACCACTGAGCGAGCAAGGGGCTTCCCCACCGCACACCACGGCGGGGAAGCCCCTCCACCGGCACCAACACCGCACCGGCGTCAGCCCGTTCCGGTCACTCGCCGGACAGCACCGCCCGCGCGGCCGTCCTGGCCTCGTCGGCGGTGTCCGCGGCCCGCGCGGCGGCGGCGGCACGCTCACACTGGGCCAGTGTGTGCTGCGCGAGCGCCGACCGCACGTACGGAATCGAGGCCGCTCCCATCGACAGCGAGGTCACACCGAGTCCGGTGAGCACGCAGGCGAGCAGCGGATCGGAGGCCGCCTCACCACACACCCCGCAGCTCTTGCCCTCGGCCCTGGCACCCTCGGCCGACAGCGCCACCAGATCCAGCAGCGCGGGCTGCCAGGGATCCTGCAACCGCGACACGGCACCCACCTGCCGGTCGGCGGCGAAGGTGTACTGCGCCAGGTCATTGGTCCCCAGAGAAAGGAACTCCACCTCCTGGAGAATGGAGCGCGACCGCAGAGCCGCGGACGGAATCTCCACCATGGCACCGAACTTCGCGCTCAGCCCGGCCTCACGGCAGGCATCCGCGAACGCCTTCGCGTCCGTACGGTCCGCCACCATCGGCGCCATGACCTCCAGATGCACGGGAAGCCCCTGGGCGGCCTTCGCCAGCGCGGTCAACTGCGTCCGCAGCACATCGGGGTGGTCCAGCAGACTCCGCAGACCGCGTACCCCGAGCGCCGGGTTCGGCTCGTCGGCCGGGGTGAGGAAGGCCAGTGGCTTGTCCGCGCCGGCGTCCAGCACCCGTACGACCACCCGCCCCTCGGGAAAGGCTTCGAGCACCGTGCGGTACGCCTCGATCTGCCTCTCCTCCGACGGCGCCCGCCCGCTGTCGTCCAGGAACAGGAACTCGGTACGGAAGAGCCCGACGCCCTCGGCACCCGCCGCGACGGCGGCCGGCACATCCGCGGGACCGCCGATGTTCGCCAGCAGGGGCACCGTATGACCGTCCGATGTCGCACCGGGCCCGATGGACGAGGACAGTGTGGCCTTCCGCGCGAGGGCGGCCTGTTCGAGCTCGGCCCGCTTCCTCGGACCCGGCTCGACGAAGATGTCGCCGGTGCTGCCGTCGACCGCGATCACCGTGCCCTCGGCCAGCTCCTGCGCACCCGGCAGCGCGACCACCGCGGGCACCCCGAGCGCGCGCGCCAGAATCGCGCTGTGACTTGTCGGCCCGCCCTCCTCGGTCACAAAACCCAGCACCAGAGCGGGGTCGAGCAACGCGGTGTCCGCGGGGGCCAGATCGCGGGCGATCAGTACATAGGGCTCGTCACTGTCCGGCACCCCCGGCATCGGAACGCCCAGCAGACGGGCGACGATACGATTCCGCACATCGTCCAGGTCCGCGACCCGCCCGGCCAGATACTCCCCGGCATTGGCGAGCAGCGCGCGGTAGGAGGCGAACGCGTCGTACACACCCCGCTCGGCGGTGCTCCCGACCGCGATCCGCCGGTCCACATCGGCCATCAGCTCAGGGTCCTGCGCCATCATCGCCTGAGCTTCGAGGACCCCCTGGGCCTCTCCGCCGGCCAGGTTCCCGCGAGCGATCAGATCGGCCGCCACCGCGTCGACGGCCTGGCGGGCCCGCCCCTGCTCACGCTCCGCCTCCTCCGCCGGAATCCGCTTGGCCGGCGGCTCCAGCACCGCGGTCCCCATATGCCTGACCTCGCCGATCGCCACTCCGTGGCTGACCCCGACGCCTCGCAGCGTTGTCTCCATCTCACCCGTCTCCGCTTATGCGGCGAGCCGGTCGCCGCGAGGGAAGTACGACAAGCGCGCCGCGCTCATCCCTGACATACGGCACCGGCGTCACTGCCAGCCGAAGAGTGTGTCGCCGGTCTTCACCTCGCCGTCCTCCCGGACGTCGGAGAGCGAGTCGGCCGTGGCTTCGAGCGCGACGACGGGGCAGACCGGCGACTTGCCGGCCTCTTCGACGGCGACGGGGTTCCAGCGCACGACCCCCTGACCGCGTGTGACGTTGTCCCCCTTGTCGACGAGCAGCTCGAATCCCTCACCGTTGAGCTGGACGGTGTCGATCCCGAGATGCGTCAGCACTCCACGCCCGTCCGAGTCCACGACGACAAAGGCGTGCGGGTGCAGCGAGACCACGACACCGTCGACGGGAGAGACGGCCTCGCCTGGCTCCCGGACCGGATCGATGGCCATCCCGGGTCCCACCATCGCGCCGGCGAAGACCGGATCGGGTACAGCGCCGAGTCCGATGGCGCGGCCGGGCAGCGGGGCGGTCACGATGGTCATGGGGCCTCCCAGGGGGCGGGGGATCGGGCCGCCGTCACCGCCTGTGATGGGACGACGTACTGTTCAGAAGGGTAAGTCATAGGAAGTGCCGGTTCCGTGGGAGACCAGCCGGTTGGCGGACCCCGGAGGAGCCGGAAACGATTTGCTTGTGCCGGTGGACGGCATGTAGGGTCGTACTCCTGCCTGGCCCCAGTGAGACTTTGAGTCGGGGGCCGATGGCAGCTATCAATTCTTGATCGTCTCTGCACATCGCATTTGCATGCCTACGAATCGTATGCCTGTGAATCGGTGGTCAGGGAGAGGGAAAAGGACTGATAGAGTCGGAGACGCAAGGCAGCAAGACAAGCACAACAGCAGGACCGAAGGGAAAGCCCGGAGGAAAGCCCGTGAGGGTGAGTACGAAGGAAGCGTCCGTTCCTTGAGAACTCAACAGCGTGCCAAA
>NZ_JBSGVS010000102.1:0-22103 GCF_053608565.1 Streptomyces sp. NPDC055025 | reverse complement strand
CGCCGAACAATTATTGTGTGAAGTGCCCTGTGCCGGTTATCCGGTACGGGGCACTTCTGCGTTCCAGGACTTTTTCTTTCCAGGACTTTCCGGGACCGTATTCGCGTGCTCGTCGCACCCGTTGTCTCCGTGCCTCCGATGTCCGGTTGCTACCCCCTTGCGCTGAGCCGCCGGCGCTGAGGGTAGGGTCAGGAGGCATCATTGGCACGTTCCACACAGGAGGCCCCCGGGTGGAGGTCCAGGAGACTCGCGTTCAGACGGACCGGGTGCTCACCATCCCCAACATCCTCAGCATGGCCCGTCTCGTCGGCGTCCCCCTCTTCCTGTGGCTGATCCTCCGCCCCGAGTTCGGGGGACCGAACAGCGACGGCTGGGCGTTGCTGGTGCTGATGCTGAGCGGTGTCAGCGACTACCTCGACGGCAAGCTGGCCCGTCGCTGGAACCAGATCAGCAGTCTCGGCCGGCTCCTGGACCCCGCCGCGGACCGGCTGTACATCCTTTCCACCCTGGTCGGTCTCACCTGGCGGGAGATCCTGCCACTGTGGCTCACCGCGGCTCTTGTGGCCCGCGAGCTGATGCTGCTGGTGATGGTGGGCATCCTTCGCAGGCACGGCTATCCGCCGCCCCAGGTGAACTTCCTGGGGAAGGCGGCTACCTTCAACTTGATGTACGCCTTCCCGCTCCTGCTCCTCAGTGACGGAAGCGGCTGGCTTGCGTCACTCGCCGAAGTTTTCGGATGGGCGTTCGCCGGATGGGGTACGACCCTCTATTGGTGGGCAGGGATCCTGTATGTGGTCCAGGTCCGCCGGCTCGTCAAGGCGGACACCGCGGCCGATTAGCTCGTCGATGTGAGCCGTGCAGTGTCGCCGGCCCACGCCTGACGTTTAGGGGCCGCTGTCCGGACGGGTGAAGTCGGCGAGACCGTCTCTTCAAGGAGGACGCTTCCGACATGAAGGCCGTCGTGATGGCTGGTGGCGAAGGAACTCGGCTTCGCCCAATGACCTCGAGTATGCCCAAACCGCTCCTGCCGGTGGTGAATCGGCCGATCATGGAGCACGTACTGCGGTTGCTCAAGCGCCATGGACTCAGCGAGACCGTCGTAACCGTGCAATTCCTTGCCTCCCTCGTCAAGAATTATTTCGGTGATGGTGAAGAGCTCGGCATGGAGCTCACCTACGCCAACGAGGAGAAGCCGCTCGGCACCGCGGGGAGCGTCAAGAACGCCGAGGAGGCGCTGAAGGACGATGCCTTCCTCGTCATTTCCGGCGACGCGCTCACCGACTTCGATCTGACCGACCTCATCGCCTTCCACAAGGAGAAGGGCGCACTGGTGACGGTGTGTCTGACCCGGGTGCCGAATCCTCTGGAGTTCGGCATCACGATCGTGGACGAAGAAGGAAAGGTCGAGCGCTTCCTGGAGAAGCCCACCTGGGGCCAGGTCTTCTCGGACACCGTCAATACCGGTATCTATGTGATGGAGCCCGAGGTCTTCGACTACGTCGAGGCCGATGTCTCCGTGGACTGGTCCGGCGATGTCTTCCCGCAGCTCATGAAGGAGGGCAAGAAGGTCTACGGCTATATCGCCGAGGGCTACTGGGAGGACGTCGGCACACATGAGAGCTATGTGAAGGCCCAGGCCGATGTACTGGAAGGCAAGGTCGACGTCGATATCGACGGTTTCGAGATCTCGCCGGGCGTATGGGTCGCCGAGGGCGCCGAGGTCCACCCCGACGCCGTACTGCGAGGGCCGCTCTACATCGGCGACTACGCCAAGGTCGAGGCCGACGCGGAGATCCGTGAGCACACCGTCGTCGGATCGAACGTGGTGGTCAAGACCGGTGCGTTCCTGCACAGAGCCGTCGTCCACGACAACGTCTACATCGGTCAGCACAGCAATCTGCGCGGCTGTGTGGTCGGCAGGAACACCGACATCATGCGGGCGGCCCGGGTCGAGGACGGGGCGGTCATCGGTGACGAGTGTCTGGTCGGCGAGGAATCGATCATCCAGGGCAATGTGCGGGTCTACCCGTTCAAGACCATCGAGGCCGGTGCCTTCGTCAACACCTCGGTGATCTGGGAGTCCCGGGGGCAGGCGCATCTCTTCGGCGCCCGCGGTGTCTCCGGCATCCTGAACGTCGAGATCACACCGGAAGTGGTGGTACGGCTGGCGGGCGCGTACGCCACCACCCTCAAGAAGGGCTCCACCGTCACCACGGCGCGTGACCACTCGCGTGGTGCCCGTGCGCTGAAGCGGGCCGTGATCTCCTCGCTCCAGTCCAGCGCCATCGATGTACGGGACCTGGAGAACGTACCGCTGCCCGTCGCCCGTCAGCAGACGGCCCGGGGCAGCGCCGGCGGCATCATGATCCGTACCTCACCGGGTGTGCCGGACTCCGTGGACATCATGTTCTTCGACGAGCGGGGCGCGGATCTCTCCCAGGCGGGCCAGCGCAAGCTGGACCGGGTGTACGCGCGCCAGGAGTACCGCCGCGCGTTCCCCGGTGAGATCGGCGATCTGCACTTCCCGGCGAGCGTCTTCGACTCGTACACGGGCTCGCTGCTGCGCAATGTCGATACGACGGGGATCTCCGAGGCGGCGCTCAAGGTCGTCGTCGACGCGTCCAACGGCAGCGCGGGGCTCGTTCTGCCCAGCCTGCTGGGCCGGCTCGGTGTCGACGCGCTGACCATCAACCCCGGTCTCGACGAGTCCAGGCCGACGGAGACGGCCGAATCCCGACGGTCCGGACTGGTCAGACTCGGTGAGATCGTCGCTTCGGCGCGCGCCGCGTTCGGGGTGCGGTTCGACCCCGTGGGCGAGCGGCTGTCGCTGGTCGACGAGCGGGGGCGGATCATCGAGGACGATCGCGCCCTGCTGGTGCTGCTCGATCTGGTCGCCGCCGAGCGGCGCAGCGGGCGGGTGGCGCTGCCGGTGACGACGACCCGCATCGCCGAGCAGGTCGCCGCGTACCACGGCACCCAGGTGGCGTGGACGACCACCTCGCCGGACGATCTGACCCGGGTGGGCCGCGAGGAGTCGACGATCTTCGGCGGTGACGGACGCGGTGCCTTCATCGTGCCGGAGTTCAGCAGTGTCCTCGACGGTACGGCGGCCTTTGTGCGGCTGATCGGTCTGGTGGCGCGTACCCAGCTCACCCTCAGCCAGATCGACGCCCGTATCCCCCGTGCCCATGTGCTGCGCCGTGATCTGGCCACACCGTGGGCGGTCAAGGGACTGGTGATGCGCAGTGTCGTGGAGGCGGCCGGGGACCGGCAGGTGGACACCACCGACGGTGTACGGGTGGTGGAGGCCGACGGCCGCTGGGTGATGGTCCTGCCCGACCCCGCCGAGGCCATCACCCATCTGTGGGCGGAAGGTCCTGACGACGCCTCGGCCCAGGCGCTGCTCGACGAGTGGTCGGCCGTGGTCGACGGAGCCGGTCACTAGGGCGTATCACGAGAGGTATCGCGGGAGTCCCGGATCTCTCCGGGGACGAATTGCCGGATGAGACCGGTGTGCCGGACCTCTCCCACGGGACGGTCCGGCGCACCGGTGGGGCCATTCGGCGGTAGCGGCTGCGACGTGCGACGATGTGCGGCATGCCGCAGCCGCCCCCCATTCGGAGCACCACTTCTCCGCCACCTCGCCCCGATGCGTCGATGTCGCTGCTGAACAATGTGATGGACCACAGCCTCGACGAGGGGTACGCGGAGGCGACGGCGCGCCGGGCCGCCGAGGAGGGCGGTCCGCGGAGCACGGTCCGGGCGAAGCTCTGGCTCGCCGCGGGGCTGGTGCTGGCGGCTCTGGTGGTCACGGTGGGCGCGGCCCAGGCACGGATCTCGGCGCCGGTGGTGGCCAAGGAGCGCGAGGAGCTGATCGACCGTATCGACGCGGAGACCGCGGCGGCCGACGAGCTGGAGAAGTCGGTCGAGAAGCTCCGCATCGACGTGGGGGCGCGCCAGCGAGCCGCCCTGCGCGCTCATGGTGGCGACACCGGTGGGACGGCCGGCCTGCTGGCGGGTGCGACGCCGGTGCGCGGTCCCGGGGTGAAGCTCGTGGTCGACGACGCCGAGGAGTCGGGTTCGGGCGGCGGCGGACCGCGCGGGAGCAGCGGCTTCTCCGACACGGGCCGGGTGCGCGACCGGGACATGCAGCGAGTCGTCAACGGCCTGTGGGAATCGGGCGCGGAAGCGATCGCCATCAATGACCAGCGGCTCACGGCGCTGTCCGCGATCCGGGCCGCCGGTGACGCCGTACTGGTCGACAACAGGCCGCTGGTCCCGCCGTACACGGTGCTCGCGGTGGGGGACGGGAAGAGGCTGAGCACCGCGTTCCAGGACAGTGCCGATGGGCGGTATCTGCGTTCGTTGCAGCAGAACTTCGACATCCGCACCAGCATCTCCGATCAGGAGGAGGTGCGTCTTCCTGCCGCGCCGAGCCTGATCGTACGTACAGCAGAGCCGGGGACCACCGACGCCGGGAAGGGCGACGGGCGGGGCACGGCAGATACCGGGAAGGGCACATCGTGATCGCCGTACTGGGCCTCGTCGTGGGAGTCGTGGTCGGACTGTTGGTCCGGCCCGAGGTACCGGCGGTGGTCGAGCCCTATCTGCCGATCGCCGTCGTCGCGGCCCTGGACGCCGTCTTCGGCGGTCTGCGGGCCATGCTCGACGGGATCTTCGTGGACAAGGTGTTCGTGGTCTCCTTCCTGTCGAACGTGGTGGTGGCCGCGCTCATCGTCTTCCTCGGCGACAAGCTGGGCGTGGGCGCGCAGTTGTCCACGGGTGTGGTCGTCGTGTTCGGTATCCGGATCTTCTCCAACGCTGCCGCGATCCGCCGGCATGTTTTCCGGGCGTGAGGCCGATGAGCAGCGTGGAGACACCCAGGAACGAAGACGGTACCGCCGGTACGGCCGGTGGTACGGGGCTCCCGCCGGAGGGCGGGCCCCAACAGCTCACCGGCCGGCAGCGGTTGGCGGCGGGACTGTGGCCGCCGCGCGTCACCCGGGCCCAACTCATCGTCGCCGTCCTGCTGTTCGTCCTCGGACTCGGACTCGCCATCCAGGTCAGGTCGAACAACGACGACAGCGCGCTGCGGGGCGCCCGCCAGGAGGACCTGGTGCGCATCCTGGACGAGCTGGACGACCGTACCCAGCGGCTGGAGGACGAGAAGCAGCGGCTGGACGACCAGCGCACCGAGCTGGAGAACAGCTCGGACCAGGCCGAGGAGGCCCGTAAGCAGACGCTGGAGAAGGAGCAGCAGCTCGGCATCCTGGCCGGCACGGCCGCGGCCCAGGGGCCCGGGATCACGCTGACGATCAGCGATCCGAGCGGCACGGTCGCGCCGGACATGCTGCTCGACGCGATCCAGGAGCTGCGGGCTGCGGGCGCGGAGGCCATCCAGGTCGACGGGGTGCGCGTGGTCGCGGATACATACTTCTCGGGTACGGGTGGTGACGTCCAGGTGGACGGCAGGCCGGTGACGGCCCCGTACGAGTTCGAGGTCATCGGCAAGCCGCAGGATCTGGAACCCGCCCTCAACATTCCGGGCGGGGTGGTCCAGACCCTGGAGAAGGAGCAGGCCACGGCCACGGTGACGCGGGCTGAGAAGATCGTTGTGGACGCCTTGCGACCGGCGAAGCGGCCTGACTACGCTCGGTCGTCGTCGGGGTGACCCGGTGGTGCATGGCGGCTGTCGGACGCGGGCATGAGCTTGCGGGGGGTCGGCGCACGATCAGCGTGGTGTGTGGTGGAAACTGTCCGGTGGATACGGACGTTGTCAAGATGTCCGGGTCGGCAGGTGTGTTCATTCAGGGTTCGTCCTGCCCCACGGGCGGGTCTGTTTCGGTCAAGGGGAATCGCCCGTGAAGTTGTTTGGGAAGTTGTTCGGCAAGAGCGCACGCGAGGACGGCGGCGGTTCGGCCCGCCATCGCGCGTCGCGCCAGGGTCAGAGCGAGGAGCAGAGCGGCGAGCGCCCGCTCTTCCGCGACCAGGTGGGCGGTGATTCCACCGGCGCGTCGTCTGTTGACCCCGCAGGTCCCGGCCGCATAGGTTTCGGGCAATCATCTGCCCCGGCGGGGCGGTCGCGGCAGGAGGATCCCACGATGGCGGGCTTGCCGGTCTGTACGAGGTGCGGACACCAGAACGCGGAATCGAGCCGGTTCTGCTCCAACTGCGGTGCGCCGCTGCGGGGCGGGGTGCCCGCCGAGCGCGCCTCGGAGACGACGTCCACGATCTCCATCTCGGGTCTTGAGGCGTACGACTCGGAAGTCACCGGCCAGACCTCGCTGCCGTCGCTCACGCCGGAGGCGCAGGCGGCCGTCGACGCGCTGCCGCTGGGTTCGGCGCTCCTGGTGGTGCGTCGCGGTCCGAATTCGGGCAGCCGCTTCCTGCTGGACAGTGAGCTGACGACGGCCGGCCGTCATCCGCAGAGCGACATCTTCCTTGACGACGTGACCGTGTCACGCCGCCATGTGGAGTTCCGCAGGGGTGCGGACGGCCACTTCACCGTCTCGGACGTGGGCAGCCTGAACGGTACGTACGTCAATCGTGAGCGGATCGATTCGGTCCTGCTGGCGAACGGCGACGAAGTCCAGATCGGCAAGTACCGACTGGTCTTCTACGCGAGCCAGCGGGGCGTGTGACCCTCAGGGAAGGTCCATGCTGCGAACACCGACGGGCGGTGCCGGACACGGCACCGCCCCCACGGGGCACCCGCTGATGAGTATCGGCGTGGTGCTCAGCCGTCTCCGGGAGGAATTCCCCGAGGTCTCCATCTCCAAGATCCGTTTCCTGGAGGCGGAGGGGTTGGTCGAGCCGCGCAGAACGCCCTCCGGCTACCGGAAGTTCAGTCCTGAGGACGTCGAGCGGCTGGCTCAGGTCCTGCGGATGCAGCGGGACCACTATCTTCCGCTGAAGGTCATCCGGGAGCATCTGGACGCCCGTGGCCGCGGCGCGCGGCCGTGCCCCCCGGGGCCGCAGCGGCAGCCGTCCGCGGACACCTTCGGCGAGCCGGAGCCCGAGCGGCCGACGGCGGCCAGGATCGGGCGTGAGGAGCTGCTGGCCGCCGTGGAGGTGGGCGAGAGCAGACTCGACGAGTGGGAGGCCTACGGCCTCATCACTCCGATGCCGGACGGCGCGTACGACGCCGAGTCGGTCACGGTCGCGAGACTTGTCTCGGATCTGGGGAGATTCGGTCTGGAACCGAGGCATCTTCGGGCCATGAAGGCCGCCGCGGAGCGTGAGGCGGGACTGGTCGAACAGGTGGTGGCGCCGCTGCGCCTGCACCGTAATCCGCAGACCAGAGCCCATGCCGAGGCCACCACGAAGGAGCTGGCGGCGCTCTCGGTACGGCTCCACGCGGCCCTCGTCCGGACGGCTCTCGGGGTTCGGCAGCACTGATCACGAGGGAGCCCGACTACCCAAACCTGCCGGGCACGTCCTAGGGTTACTGTGTGAACGAGCTCGACGTTGTGGGTGTCCGGGTGGAAATGCCCTCCAACCAACCGATCGTGCTCCTGCGTGAAGTGGGAGGCGACCGGTACCTCCCCATTTGGATCGGACCTGGGGAGGCGACCGCCATTGCCTTCGCCCAGCAGGGCATGGCCCCGGCGCGGCCGCTGACCCACGATCTCTTCAAGGATGTCCTTGAGGCGGTGGGTCAGGAGCTGACCGAGGTCAGGATCACCGACCTGCGTGAAGGGGTCTTCTACGCGGAGCTGGTCTTCGCCAGCGGTGTCGAGGTGAGCGCCAGGCCGTCCGACGCCATAGCGCTGGCGCTGCGCACGGGTACGCCGATCTACGGCAGTGACGGGGTGCTGGACGACGCCGGTATCGCCATCCCGGACGAGCAGGAGGACGAGGTGGAGAAGTTCCGCGAGTTCCTCGACCAGATCTCGCCGGAGGACTTCGGAACCAACAGTCAGTAGTGGCCGCCGGTGAGTCCAGAGCCGGGCTCCGTCAGCACATTCGGTCAGCCCTTCCCCGAAAAGGGGCACGGGAAACCACTCTCAGGGTGATTATCACTCGGCGTGGCGAGTGTGGCGATCGTTGACGCACCCCGGGTGACTGCCTACCTTCGACAAGGCAGGTCTAGGACGGAGGGGTCGGCGTGAGAAGCAGCGGCGACAGTACGGCGGCGGGCGGTCCGTATCCGCTTCACGGCAGTGCGGCCGACCCCGGTGCGGAGACGGTCGGATACCGCGGCCCGACCGCGTGCGCGGCGGCCGGCATCACCTACCGCCAGTTGGACTACTGGGCCCGTACGGGACTGGTGGAGCCCAGCGTGCGTCCGGCCTACGGATCGGGTACGCAGCGGCTGTACAGCTTCCGCGATGTGGTCGTCCTCAAGATCGTGAAGCGGTTCCTGGACACCGGGGTCGCGCTCCAGAACATCAGGGCGGCCGTCCAGCATCTGCGGGACCGCGGTTTCCAGGATCTGGACCGTATGACGCTCATGAGCGACGGCGCGACCGTCCACGAGTGCTCCTCGCCCGACGAGGTCGTGAGGCTGCTCCAGGGCGGCCAGGGCGTCTTCGGGATCGCCGTGGGCGTGGTGTGGCGGGATGTCCAGGCCGCGCTGTCGCAGCTCCACGGGGAGCGCGTCGACACCGGCGAGACGCTGATCGGTCACAACCCCGCGGACGAGCTGGCGCGGCGGCGCCGGGACCGGGCCGTCTGAGCGCGGGACGCCGGGCCTCGACTCCCGCCGGGAGACTGTCCGGGGCCGCAATCCCCGGCCGATTGTCAGTGGTGTGAGGCAGCATCGGTGGTGTGAGATCCGCGCCGACGATCCTGCATCTGGACATGGATGCCTTCTTCGCCGCCGCCGAGCAGGCGGCGAAGCCGAGTCTGCGCGGAAAACCGGTGGTGGTGGGCGGTCTGGGCCCGCGCGGGGTGGTCTCGACCGCCTCGTACGAGGCACGGCGGTTCGGGGTGCATTCGGCGATGCCGATGGCCCAGGCGAGACGGCTCGCGCCGAACGCGGCGTATCTGGTGCCGCGGTTCTCGCTCTACCGCACGATCAGCGAGCAGGTCATGGAGCTGCTCGGGAGACTCTCGCCGCTGGTGGAGCCGCTGAGTCTGGACGAGGCCTTCGTGGATCTGGAGGCCGGCGGATCGGCCCATGACACGGCCTCGGCGCTGGTGGCCGGTGAGCGGCTGCGGGGGGACATCAGGGCGGCCACCGGCCTCACCGGCTCGGTGGGGCTCGCCGGGTCCAAGATGCTGGCGAAGATCGGCTCGGAGCAGGCCAAGCCCGACGGACTCGTGCTCATCGAGCCCGGTACGGAGCGCGAGTTGCTGGGGCCGATGCCGGTGCGGACGCTGCCCGGGGTGGGGCCCGCGACGGGTGAGCATCTGCGCCGGGCCGGGATGACCACGGTCGCCGAGCTCGCCGAGGCGGGCGAGGACGAACTCGTACGGCTGCTGGGCAAGGCGCACGGCGCCTCGCTGTACCGGATGGCGCTCGGGCACGACGACCGGCCGGTGGTGTCGGAGCGCGAGACCAAGTCCGTGTCGGTCGAGGACACCTTCGACGTCGATCTGCACGACCGGGTGCGGGTGCGCGTGGAGGTGGAGCGGCTCGCGGACCGGTGTGTGCGGCGGCTGCGCGAGGCCGGGCACTCGGGACGGACGGTCGTGCTCAAGGTCCGACGGTACGACTTCTCGACGCTGACCCGTTCGGAGACGCTGCGCGGGCCCACGGACGACCCCGGGGTGGTGCGGGAGGCCGCGGGGCGGCTGCTGGAGTCGGTGGACACGACCGGCGGGGTACGGCTGCTGGGGGTGGGCGTGACGGGCCTCGCGGACTTCACGCAGGAGGATCTCTTCGCCCAGGCCGCCGCGGCCGAGCGGCCCGCCGTCTCCCCTCCCGCCGCCCTGGACGAGCCGGTGGAGCCCGCGGGATCACCGCCGCAGGGGGACGGGAGCGCCCCGGCCCAGGAGCCGGCGGCACCGGCCGAGCGGCGCTTCCCGGCCGGACACGATGTGCGGCACGCCGTGTACGGGGCGGGCTGGGTGCAGGGCAGTGGGCTGCGGCGCGTGACCGTACGGTTCGAGGAACCGGGATCCGCGCCGGGGCGGGTGAAGACGTTCTGGGTCGACGATCCCGAGCTGGCGCTCTCCGAGCCGCTGCCTTTGGTGCCGCTGCCCCTGGTACCGGAGCCGCCGGGATCCGGCCGTCCGGGACAGCCGGAGTCCGGACGGGCGTCCTCGCCCCGGTCGTCCCTGTCTCAGTCGTCCTGACCGGCCAGCCGGCCGAAGTCGCGTTCGGAGTCCCGGTCGGACAGCGACGCGGGCCGCTCCGGTGGTTCCGGCTCCGGCTCGGGCAGGGCGAGACCGTAGTGGTGGTAGAGCTGGAGCTCCTGCTCCGGGGAGAGATGGCGGCCGACGCCGAAGTCGGGGGCGTCCTTGATCAGCGCGCGCTCGAAGGGCACCTGGAGCGCGTCGTCCACCAGTGTGCTGGGTGCGAGGGGGACGAAGGCGTCACGGCTGAAGAGCCCGGTACGGACCGCCGCCCACTCCGGTACCCCGGTGGCGTCGTCCAGGTACACCTCGTCCACCGTGCCGAGCCTGTGGCCATCGCGGTCGAACGCCTTGCGGCCTATCAGACTGCGCGGATCGATATCGGTCTCCACGGTCCCTCCAACTGGTCGCACATGCTCGTAACACTACAAAAGTGCACAAACGGGGCGTCGGCCACTCGACAGTCGTACGGAAGTCCTCGCTGGTAGTCTGGCGATGGCTGCTGACCCCGTGCGGGAGAGTCCTCCGGTGAACCGACCGGAGGCGCCGAAGGAGCAAATCCTCCCCGGAATCTCTCAGGCCCCCGTACCGCGCGGACGAGGTCACTCTGGAAAGCAGGGCGGGCGTCGGACGGCATCCGCTCTCACCGACGGTGAAAGCCGGCCCGCCGCGGGGCGGACCGGTGAAGCTCTCAGGTTGAGATGACAGAGGGGGAGGCCGTCCGGGCACCCGCGTCCTGGTGCCCCTCGTAGGTCGTGTCGGACCAGGAGGCCTCCCGATGACCACCCACCGCATTCCGCTCGCGCAGCTTGAGCGAGGAACCCCCTTCGAACAGCGCCACATAGGGCCCGACGCCGGGGCGCAGGCGAAGATGCTGGCGCAGGTCGGCTACGGCTCGCTCGACGAGCTGACCGCCGCCGCGGTGCCCGACGCGATCAAGAGCGCGGAGGCGCTGAATCTCCCCGGCGCGCGCACCGAGGCCGAGGTCCTCGCCGAACTGCGCACGCTCGCCTCGCGCAACGACGTGGTGGCGCCGATGATCGGACTCGGCTACTACGGCACGTTCACACCGCCGGTGATCCTGCGCAATGTGATGGAGAACCCGGCCTGGTACACCGCGTACACGCCGTACCAGCCGGAGATCTCCCAGGGGCGCCTGGAGGCGCTGCTGAACTTCCAGACCGTCGTCGCCGAGCTGACCGGTCTGCCGACCTCGGGCGCCTCCCTGCTGGACGAGGGCACGGCGGCCGCCGAGGCGATGTCGCTCGCCCGCCGCGTCGGCAAGGTCAAGGGCGGTGTCTTCCTGGTGGACGCCGACGCCCTGCCGCAGACCGTCGCCGTGATCAGGACCCGCGCCGAGCCGACCGGTGTCGAGGTCGTGGTCGCCGATCTGAGCGAGGGCATCCCGGCCGAGGCCGCCGAGCGGGGTGTCTTCGGTGTGCTGATCCAGTACCCGGGCGCCTCCGGTGCCGTACGGGACATCAGGTCCGTCGTCGAGCAGGCGCACGGCCTCGGCGCGATCGTCACCGTCGCCGCCGATCTGCTCGCGCTCACCCTGCTCACCTCGCCCGGTGAACTGGGCGCGGACATCGCGGTCGGCACCACCCAGCGCTTCGGTGTGCCGATGGGCTTCGGCGGACCGCACGCCGGATTCATGGCCGTGCGGGAGAAGTTCGCACGCAGCCTGCCGGGCCGGCTCGTCGGGGTCTCGGTGGACGCCGACGGGAACAAGGCGTACCGGCTGGCGCTCCAGACCCGCGAGCAGCACATCCGCCGGGAGAAGGCCACCAGCAATATCTGCACCGCGCAGGTGCTGCTCGCCGTCATGGCGGGCATGTACGCCGTCTACCACGGCCCGGAGGGGCTGCGCGGCATCGCCAGGCGCACCCACCGGTACGCGGCGCTCCTCGCCGAGGGCCTGCGCGCGGGCGGGGTCGAGATCGTGCACGGCGCGTACTTCGACACCCTCACCGCCCGGGTCCCCGGCCGGGCCGCCGAGGTGGTCGCCGCCGCCCGTGAGGACGGTGTCAATCTCCATCTCGTCGACGCCGACCACATCTCCCTCGCCTGTGACGAGACCACCGGCCGCGCCCAACTGACCGCCGTGTGGACCGCCTTCGGTGTCGACGGCGATCTCGACGCGCTGGACGCGACGACGGAGGACGCCCTGCCCGCGGCGCTGCTGCGCACCGACGCCTATCTGACGCACCCCGTCTTCCACCAGTACCGCTCGGAGACGGCGATGCTGCGCTATCTGCGCAGGCTCGCCGACCGCGACTACGCGCTGGACCGCGGCATGATCCCGCTCGGCTCCTGCACGATGAAGCTGAACGCGACCACCGAGATGGAGCCGGTCACCTGGCCCGAGTTCGGGGCGCTGCACCCCTTCGCGCCGGCCGAGCAGGCCCAGGGCTATCTGACGCTGATCAGGGAGCTGGAGGAGCGGCTCGCCGAGGTCACCGGCTATGACGCGGTGTCCCTCCAGCCCAACGCCGGTTCGCAGGGCGAGCTGGCGGGGCTGCTGGCCGTACGGGCCTACCACCGGGCCAACGGTGACACACAGCGCACCGTCTGTCTCATCCCGTCCTCCGCGCACGGCACCAACGCCGCGAGCGCGGTGATGGCCGGGATGAAGGTCGTCGTCGTCAGGACCCGTGAGGACGGCGACGTCGATGTGGAGGATCTGCACGCCAAGATCGCCCAGCACGGACCCGAACTGGCCGTTCTGATGGTCACCTACCCGTCCACGCACGGGGTGTTCGAGGAGCACATCCGTGACATCTGCGCGGCCGTGCACGACGCGGGCGGCCAGGTGTACGTGGACGGCGCGAACCTCAACGCGCTGGTGGGCCTCGCCAAGCCCGGCAGGTTCGGCTCCGACGTCTCGCATCTCAATCTGCACAAGACGTTCTGCATCCCGCACGGCGGCGGCGGCCCCGGGGTCGGTCCCGTGGGGGTACGGGCGCATCTCGCGCCGTATCTGCCCAACCACCCGCTCCAGCCGGCGGCGGGTCCCGCGACGGGTGTCGGCCCCATCTCCGCGGCTCCCTGGGGCTCGGCCGGCATTCTGCCGATCTCCTGGGCGTACGTACGGCTGATGGGCGGCGAGGGGCTCAAGCGCGCGACCCAGGTCGCCGTGCTGGCCGCCAACTACATCGCCAAGCGGCTGGAGCCCCACTACCCGGTGCTCTACACCGGTCCAGGCGGACTGGTCGCCCATGAGTGCATCGTCGATCTGCGTCCGCTCTCCAAGGCCACCGGTGTCAGCGTCGACGACATCGCGAAGCGGCTGATCGACTACGGCTTCCACGCGCCGACGATGTCCTTCCCGGTGGCGGGCACGCTGATGATCGAGCCCACCGAGAGCGAGGACCTGACCGAGATCGACCGCTTCTGCGAGGCGATGATCGCCATTCGCCGGGAGATCGACAAGGTCGCGTCGGGCGAGTGGCCCGGGGACGACAACCCGCTGCGCAACGCCCCGCACACGGCGGCGGCGCTGGGTGGCGCGTGGGAGCACCCGTACGGCCGTGACGAGGCCGTTTTCCCGGCCGGGGTCTCCGCGGCGGACAAGTACTGGCCGCCGGTCCGCCGGATCGACGGTGCGTACGGCGACCGCAATCTGGTCTGCTCCTGCCCGCCGGTGGACGCGTACGACCAGGGACACTGACGCACGGACGCTGACGGCCCGCGGCGCGGGTGGATGAGGACGGCGCGGGTGCCTCGTCCGTCCGTGTCACACGTCGGGGCCGGTGCGGAGGAGGATCTCCGGGCCGGCCCCACTCATCTCTTGGCGGCCCGGAGGCCGTCCGGCGGTATCAGGCCGCCGTCACGACCTGTTCGGTCCGCAGCGGCCGGTGCGGGGCGATGATCTTCCCGTCCGGCAGCAGTTCACCGGTGTCCTCGAAGAGCAGGACGCCGTTGCACAGCAGACTCCAGCCCTGCTCCGGGTGGTGTGCCATCAGTCGTGCGGCGTCGCGGGCGGCGGAGTCGGCTGTCGGGCAGGCTGGTTGATGCTGGCACATGGGCGAGTTCTTTCGCTGTGTCGTGGTGAGTGTCCTGCGGCTCGATGTGGTCATGGCCGCCCCCCGTATCTGTTTGGTCCAGTCCTAGTGTTGCCCTACAGATGGCAATCCGCAGGGATTTCGCGGCAGCTCTTCCTTCTGCTTAAGGACGTGTCACCCAGCCGGACGGTTCAGTTCAACTGGACTGTCCTTTCGGGTGGTTCAGGGTGACCTGAGATGACTACTCCGCATGGGCAAAAGAGTGCCCCGCGACCGAAGGGGCCGCGGGGCACATAAGCAGGACGCCGAGAACGTACGGAAGAAACGCCGAAGCGTCTCAGGCCGGAGTACGCAGCAATGGGGCCGGAGCGAGTCTCAGTCCGATCATCGGCAGCAACTCCGTCACCCGGTGCGGACGGTGGGCGGCGAAGCCCGGCGGGGCCGGGGCGAGGGGAACCAGGATGTCGGTCGGCGCGGGTGCGCCGGTGGAGGCGTCCGCCTCCGTGTCGCCGTGCAGCCAGAGCGTGAGCATGTACAGCTCGGGGACCGACAGCAGCCTCGGCTGGTAGGCGGTCCCCAGGGTCTCCGCCTGGCGGAGCGCACGCTCCGTGGCGGTGATGTACGGGCCTTCGAAGAAGCGCGAGAAGGCCCAGCCGTCCGCGGTGAGCATGGTGTCGGCGGCGGCGACGGCGTGGTCGCCGCTGTGGATCAGGAACCGCCAGCCCGCCAGTCTGGTCTGCGGTGTGCGGCCCTCGGCGGTGCCCTTGTGGCTTGCCGGGGTGACATGACTGAGCACATGGACGGGAAGCGGCAGTTCGGCGCTCAACGGTCCCTGGACGGACTGGAGAGCGGGGGTGCGGGCATCGCGCACGGCGGTAGGGGAACCGAGTGCCGCGAGAACGCTGCGCAGCGCGGGCGCGGGAGCCGGGGGGACATGCAGCGGCATGGTGGGTTGCCTCTCACTTCTGGAGACAGGGTGATGCGTGAGGTGGAGCGTGGGCGGTGCGGACGTCACTGTCAGCAACCAAGGTCAGAGGTCGGCTCAAGGTCGGGACGTGACCGGACACCGGCTCTCTGCCTCGTGAGCGAAGTTTATACGACACGTGTTCACGGCATGTTTCTGCTAGCTCTCACAGATATTGCGGGCAAGACATATTCCGGTCCATCTTCCTGCGGACTTCCTGTTGATAAACAGTGAAGGCAGGCGCCTGGCCTGGGATTATTCACCCGGTGGGGTCGGCCGAAACTCGCCGCCGTTTTCCCCGGCCCATCGGGCGGCGCAAACGGAACCTGACCGCCATGCCATAGGAATGTGCCGCGCGACTCCCGTAGGCACTCTACCGGTCGCCGGGTGCGCGTGGGGCGTTACGGATCACCCAGTCTGGGCATTATCGATCGTGACGCGAGCGGCGGACGCCGCGGCTGCCCACTCGAGGAGGGACGCTTCGATGGGGGAGAAGGTCGACCCGGACGGTTCCGACCTGTCCGATCGGCGGAAATACCGCAGGAAGCTCCAGCAGTGCCTGGCGGTGCTGGGGCGGCTCCTGGCGGAGGAGAGGTTCGACCGGCCCAAGAATCTCATGGGTCTTGAGATCGAGCTGAATCTGGCGGGCTCCGACGGGATGCCCCGGATGATGAATGGGGAGGTGCTCACACGTATTGCCAGCGGTGATTTCCAGACCGAACTCGGAATGTTCAACATGGAAGTAAACGTAGCGCCGCACCGGCTCTCAGGAAGAGTTTTCGATCAGCTTGCGGAAGAACTGCGCGCCGGTCTCGGATATGCCCACCGGAAAGCGAGCGAAGTCGATGCGGGCATCGTGATGATCGGAATTCTTCCGACGCTCGGCCGGCATGACGTGGTCTCCGCGAATCTCTCGGACGTCCACCGCTACACCCTGCTCAACGATCAGATGGTGGCGGCCAGGGGCGAGGATTTCACCCTGGACATCGAGGGCGTCGAGCGGCTCACATGCACCTCGTCCTCCATCGCTCCCGAAGCCGCCTGCACCTCCGTGCAGTTGCACCTCCAGGTCACGCCCGACCGGTTCGCCGATGTGTGGAACGCGGCGCAGGCGATGGCATCCGTGCAGGTGGCACTGGGTGCCAACGCACCGTTCCTGTTCGGCCGTGAGCTGTGGCGGGAGTCCAGGCCGCCGCTGTTCGAGCAGGCCACCGACACCCGGCCGCCGGAGCTGAAGGCACAGGGGGTGCGCCCCAGGACCTGGTTCGGGGAGCGCTGGATCGAGTCCGCGTACGACCTGTTCGAGGAGAATCTGCGCTACTTCCCGCCCCTGCTGCCGATCTGCGACGACGTGGACCCGCTGCGGGTGCTCGACGAAGGAGGCATGCCGGAGCTCCAGGAACTGACACTGCACAACGGCACGGTCTACCGCTGGAACCGTCCGGTGTACGAAGTCGCCGACGGGGCACCGCATCTGCGGGTGGAGAACCGGGTGCTGCCGGCCGGTCCCACCGTGACCGATGTGATCGCCAACGCGGCCTTCTACTACGGACTGGTGCGCGCGCTCGCCGAGGACGCGCGGCCGGTGTGGAGCAGACTGCCCTTCGCCGAGGCCGCCGCGAACTTCGACACCGCCTGCCGCCATGGCATCGACGCCGAGCTGCGCTGGCCGCGCCCGGGGCGGGCCGCCGGGATCACCACCGTGCCGGTGGTCAAGCTCGTACGCGACGAGCTGCTGCCGCTCGCCGCGGCCGGGCTCGACGCGTGGCAGATCGAGCCCGCGGACCGGGACTTCTATCTGGGGGTCATCGAGGGGCGGTGCAACCGGCGGATGAACGGGGCCTCGTGGCAGGTGGAGACCTTCCACCAGGCGCTGGAGTCCGGTCTGGAGCGGGACGCCGCGCTCGCGGCCACCACCCGCCGTTACGCCGAGCTGATGCACCGAGGGGAGCCGGTGCACACCTGGCCGGTGGGGCTGCCGGCGCCGGCCGTCGGGAGGCCGGGATAGGGCGGGGCGCTAGGGAGGGGGCGTTACGGTACGGGGCGGGCGGAGGTCCGGCGCGGGGGACGGACGGCGGCGGGGCGCTACGGTACGGGGCGGGCGGCGGTCGGGCGCGTGGGGCGGAGGTCCGGCGTGGGGGACGGACGGTGGCGGGCCCGTACCGGCGGGCCGGGCTCAGGACTCGTGGAGGTGGCCGACCGCCATGATCGCCCGCAGGATCACGGCCCGGATGTCGGCGGGGTCGCTCACCTCGTACCCCGCCCCCTCCGCGGCCCCGGCGATCTGGTCGACCTCACGCCGGTCCGCGTCGGGTCCCACGGCGATCGCGATCAGCGGCACCGGGCGTCCCGGATCCACGAGTTTCCTGAGCCGCTCGATCAGTTCGCCGCGGGAGATGCCGTCGTCGTCCTGGTTCGAGCCGTCGGTGAGCAGGACGACCGCGTTGAACTTGCCCCGCACATAGCCCGCCTGGGCCTCCTTGTAGGCGGCCAGGGCCGTGTCGTACAGACCGGTGTCACCGTCCGGGATGGGCTTGAGCGCGGTGATGGCGTCCGAGAGCCGTTCGCGGTGGGTGCGGCCTTTCACCGGGGCGCCGAGCCGGACCGTATCCGTCAGCTTGCGGTAGTCCTTGGAGCCGTCCAGCCGTGTACTGAACTCCCACAGGCCGAACTCGTCCTCGTGTGTGAAGGTGGCGAGCGCTTCGAGCAGCGAGGCCTTGGTGACCTCCATCCTGCTCTGCCCCTTCCGTCCCGGCACGGGCGCCGTCATCGAGGCCGAGGCGTCCACGACCGTCGTCAGCCGGGCGCACTGCACCGTCACCGTCCACAGACCCAGGGCCTGCTGGACCGCTTCGGACGACGGCGGGGCGGTGTCGCCCGCCGCGAACGGCTGCGGGGAGCGCCCGCCCGCCGTACGGACCAGCGCGGCCGGCACCCGCGACTGCGCCGCGTCCGCCACCCGGAAGCCGTGCCGCTCCAGCGTCCGGTACGAGGACTTATCGCCCAGCAGCAGCATGAACCGCATGGCGGCGCGGCTCTGGTCGGTGGTCAGCTCGGTCACATCGACCAGGTTGTACGGATAGTCGAGCGCGGGCGCGCCGTCGGTGGGATAGAAGAGACTGAGATGCGCCGAGCCGTCGCCGGCCGAGTTGTGGGCGTAGGCCGCCTGTTCCGAGAGCAGCACCGCCTCGTTGGGCCGGGGAGCGCTCTTCGCACCGCCCTTCGCACCGCCCGGGTCGTCCCCGGTCGAGTCCTCCCCGGCCGGTTCGTCCCCGGCCGGTTCGTCCCCGGCCGGTTCGTCGCCCGCGAGCGTCCGGAGCACCTGGGCGTCGGTGTCGGAGACGCGCCGGGTCAGTAGTTCGGCGGTGGCGGCGGTCCGGGTGTCACTCTTCGGCGCCTCCTGCCGGGAGGACTCGGAGATGCTGCTGAGCGCGAGCAGACCGGTGGCGCTGCGGGCCGGATCCGCCGACCCGAGGAGCAGCCGGTCCGTCTCGGTCGCCATCGCGGCGATACCGGCCCAGGTGTAGGTCTTCCGGGGCCAGCCCAGCGCCCGCGCCGACGCCGGCACCGCGGCCAGGGTCACCGGTGAGAGGGCCACATTGCCGGCCGGGGTCAGCGCGACGCCGCCGCTGGCGGTCGTGGCGCGGTCCACCCAGACATCGGAGTCGGGCACCCATATCTGGAAGTCGGGGGCGGCGGTGCCGGCCGCGAGCAGGTCCGCCACCTTGTAGTTCTCGCGGGCTTCGACGCGTACGTCGAGACAGCGGCCGTCGGAGGTCACCTGGTCCCGGCGGGCGCGGTCCGCGACGGCGCGCAGGGCCGGGGCGATATCGGGCGAGGCCACCAGATCCACCCGGACCGGAGCGCGGTCACAGGGGCCGGAGAAGGAGAGCAGTCCGCTGCCCACCGCGATCCCGGCCCCCGCCGTCACGGCGAGGACCAGCGAGACGGCGATGGCGACCCGGCGGCGGCGCGGCGAACCGGCCCTGCCCGCTCTCCTCACGGACTGGTGGGGCAAGCTGTGACGTCCCATGGTCCCCGGCCTGTCGTACGCGATCTTCGTACCTGCATTCGAGACCCTAGCGGCACCGCGCGCGGCATGGGGCGGGAATGACGTGGGACGGGATACTCACTTGGAGGCGGGCGTGCAGGCGGAGGCGGGACGGGTGGCCGGGTCTTTTCCCGAGGAGGCCATCTCACGGAGGGCTCTGCGGACCGAGACGGTGCTCGTGCTGGCCCTGTCGCTGGGCGCGAGCGGGGTGTCCGCGCTCATCAGCTTCATCGGCTCGCTGACGAGGCCGGGGGCGCTCAGTGACCAGGCGGCCACGCTCAACTCGTCGGCGGCCCCCGGGCGGCCCTGGCTCGATCTCGCCTGGCAGCTCTTCGGGATCACCACCGCCCTGGTGCCGGTCGCGCTCGTCGCGCACCTTCTGATCAGGGAGCGCAGCGGACTGCGCGCCATCGGCTTCGATATCCGGTGGCCCTGGTCGGATCTGGGCCGGGGGGCGCTGGTGGCGGCCGGTATCGGCAGCGCCGGACTGGCGTTCTACCTGGTGGTGCAGGCCGTCGGCTTCAATCTCACGGTGGTGCCGGAGTCGCTGCCGGACGTGTGGTGGAAGTTCCCGGTCCTGATTCTCTCGGCGGTGCAGAACTCCGTACTGGAGGAGGTCATCGTCGTCGGATATCTGCTGCGCAGACTCGGACAGCTCGGGTGGACTCCGATGGCGGCGCTGGCGGCCAGCTCGGTGCTGCGTGGCTCGTACCACCTGTACCAGGGGGTCGGCGGCTTCGTGGGCAACATGGTGATGGGCGTGGTGTTCGTGCTGCTCTACCGGCGGTGGGGGCGGGTCGGTCCGCTGGTGGCGGCGCACGCGCTGCTCGACATCGGGGCGTTCGTCGGGTACGCGCTGCTGGCGGGCAAGGTGGACTGGCTGCCGACGGTGTAGCGAGGGCGCGCCCTGCCGCGGCTGCCGCGGATGCCGCGACTGGGGATGGCCGCGGTGGTGCGCGGCGCCGGCGGACGTGGCGCTGCGGCGCCGGCGGACGTAGCGCTGACGGGCATAGCTGAGGGGCGTACGGGAGACTCCGTACGCCCCTCGTGCTGTGGCCGCGGTGCTTGTGGCGGCGCTCCGGGGTGGGACGTCAGGGGGAGGCGAGCAGTTCGCCGTCGATGACGGTCACCGCCCGGCCGGTGAGCAGTGTCCGTCCGCCGCGCGACGAGGTACGGACGAGTCCGGTACGGGCGGACGCCTGGAGTCCGGTCAGTTCCGTACGGCCCAGCCGCGCGGACCAGAACGGGGCGAGCGCCGTGTGCGCGCTGCCGGTCACCGGGTCCTCGTCGATCCCGACCCCGGGGAAGAAGCACCGGGAGACGAAGTCGTAGCCACTGCCCGGATCCTCGGCGGCGGCCGTGACGATGATGCCGCGCCGGGAGGAACCGACGAGCGCGGCGAAGTCGGGGACGAGGGAGCGCACGGTCCGCTCGTCGGCCAGCTCGACCAGCAGATCGCCGACCTGCTCGGAGGTGTCGTGCACCGAGACCGGCCAGGCACCGAGCGCGTCCGCGACCTTCTCCGGGATCTCCACGGGAGTCAGTGACGACGTCGGGAAGTCGAGGGTGAAGGTGCCGTCCTCGTCCGCCGTGGCACCGAGCACACCGGAGCGGGTGGCGAGGCGTACGGAGTTCTTCACACGTCCGGTGGAGCGCAGCACATGGGCGGTGGCCAGCGTGGCATGGCCGCACATGTCCACCTCGACGGCCGGCGTGAACCAGCGCAGCGCCCAGTCGGCGTCGCCGCCGGGCGGCAGGGGGTGGGCGTAGGCCGTCTCCGAGAGGTTCACCTCGGCCGCCACCCGCTGGAGCCAGCCGTCGTCGGGAAAGCCGTCCGAGTCCAGGAGCACGACTCCGGCGGGGTTGCCCGCGAAGGGGCGGTCGGTGAAGGCGTCGACGATTCGAATCCGCATCTTCCGAGCCTAGGCCCTGTCCGGGCGGGACCGGTGCGGGCGGCGGACCGTCGAGGTGAGGAGGATGCTTGCCGTTCGATGTGTTCCGATATATCGTTGACGCATCGCGACAGATCAACGATGAGAGGAGCGTAGCGATGCGTTCACATGGACATGAGCATGGTCATCACGGGCCGGGATCCGGTCACTGCGGGCCCGGTCACGAGGGCCGCGGTGACTTCGAGGGACGGCGCGGGGCCTTCGGGCCGTTCGGTCCGCCCTTCGGTGGTCCGTTCGGTGGTGGCGGTCGTGGTCGCGGCGGTGGCCGGGGCCGGGCGCGCCGCGGCGATGTGCGCGCCTCGATCCTGGCGCTGCTGAAGGACCGGCCGATGCACGGGTACGAGATGATCCAGGAGATCGGCGAGCGCAGCGGCGGGGCCTGGCGGCCCAGTCCGGGATCGGTGTATCCGACACTCCAGCTGCTGGAGGACGAGGGTCTGATCGCCAGCCGGAGCGAGGGCGGCAAGAATCTGTTCACGCTCACCGACACCGGGCGCGCCGAGGCCGAATCGGGGCCCGACGCCCCGTGGGAGGAAGCTGGACGCACCTTCGACTGGGACACCGTGAACGAGATCCGTCAGGCCGGGTTCGGGCTGATGGAGGCGTTCGGACAGGTCTGGAAGACCGGTACGCCCGAGCAGCGCCAGAAGGCTCTCGGGATCATCAACGAGTCCCGGAAGAAGCTGTATCTGATCCTCGCCGACGAGGACTGACAAGCACCGACGAGGACCGATGTTCCGCCCGCCGGTTCGTCCGGCGCGCGCGGTACGTATGGACATGGGCCCCGCGGCTCCGCTTGAGTTCTAGTGGTCGTTGCAACACCCCAGCTCAGGGGAAGCAATGGCCATCGATTACGGCAAGCGGCGCAAGCCCACGGGACATGCTCCGCA
>NZ_JBSGVS010000101.1:0-23536 GCF_053608565.1 Streptomyces sp. NPDC055025 | reverse complement strand
GGCACCGGACCCCGCCCCGCGCCGGGGCGCTCCCGGGGTCACTCCTCCTCGGAGCCCTCGTCCTCCTCGTCCTCGAAGGCGTCTCCGATCTCGTCGATCACCTCGGCGGCGACCATGCCGCCCACCACGCCGACCGCGAGACCCGCGGCGGCACCGGCGATCACCGCTCCGGTCCCGGGACCGGAGCGGTGGTGCGTCTCGTGGTGCCCGTCGTGGTGCCCGGAGTAGTGGCTGTCATGGTGGGCGGAGTGCGCGCCGCGGCTCCCGACGAGTTGTCTGATCCACCCGTCGACCTCGGTGTTCCAGTCCAGATGGGGCACACTCTCGTGCGAGACCGTGAAGCGGTTGAGCGTGTCATGGCCACCGGAGAAGAGGCCGCCGCGCTTGTCGGCCTCGATGACGACCTCCATCCCCTCGGACGTGGCCAGGAACGTCACCTCGATCTCGTTGAGCACATCGGCGTACCGGGCGGGCGGGGTCAGCTCCAGCTCCTGGTAGAACGGAAGCCGCTGGCCCGTGCCGCCGATGTGTCCCAGTTCCAGATCGGCCGACCTGAAGCCCCAGCCGAGCTGTCCGAGCGCTTCCAGGACCGCCTCCTGGGCCGGCAGCGGAGAGACGGCCAGCGGATCGAGATCGCCCTTGTCGCGCGCCCCCGCCACCGCCAGTTCGGTCCGTACCCCCAGTACCACTCCGAGGGCCTGGCCGTGCAGTTCGGTCAGGGGCGTCTCCCAGGGGACCATGACCGAGAACGGCACGGTGAACTCCGCGCCCTCGGCCAGCCGGAAACCACCGCCGACCGTGACACGGTCGAAGACGACCGTGCCCTCGGTCTCCTCGTCCTGCCCCTCGGACTCGACCCTGGCCACCAGATCGAGGGTGATCTGCTCGATCTCCACGTCCGTCTGCCCGCCACGCAGATACACCTGGCCGGACAGGGTCCCGCCCGGTACGACGGACGGGGCGGCCAGCACGGTGTCGACCGAGGGACCGCCGACCCCCAACGACCCGAGCAGCTTTTTGAACACCATCGTGGCGTTCACTCCTTCATGTGATGCGTACAGAGTGCGTCGGCCCCGCCCGGTGGGGGGCGCCCGAGGGCGGGGACGCCATCAGAACTACCGCGGAGTGCGCGGTGGTTCCCGATTTTCAGCCATGTCTGGCGGGATATGACGGTCATGCGGCGCCGGGGCCGGGCATGTCGGCCGGGACGGCCAGGGCGAGATCTCCCACCGCCGAATAGTGGCTGACGCGCAGCTCGGGGGGAGGATCCTGACGGAGCCGCGCCGGGTCTCTGAGCTGTTCGAAGAGCGCGTCGAAGGGGAGTACTCCCGAGCCGTCAGCGGCCGGTGTGCTGAGCGCGCTGATCAGAGCGTCGGTGAAGGGGGTGTGCGGCTCGCCCGTGCCGGCGGCCCGCGCCCAAGCGGTACGTCCCGAGGCTCCCAGGTGCCAGCTCGTCTGCCGTGTCGCGGGCCCGCTCTCGTACTGGAGGGCGGCTCCCGCGTAGGAGCAGTCGAGGACGAAGACACAGCGGCGGGCCCGGCTCCGGCCGGCGAGGCGGTGGATGTGAGGGAAGGAGAGCGAGGTGGACCGCCATCGCTCGGCATCGGTGGACGAGAGGTACAGAGCGAGATCCTCACCGTTGCGCGAGGAGTGGCCGGCGTAGTAGATCAGCAGGACATCCTCCGCCTCCGAGGCCGCGCGGTCGATCGCTTCCAGGACTTCCCCGGCAGTACGGGGATCGCGCACACGCGTCACATGGCGCGGATCGAAACTCCCGTCCGGATCGCCGGGAGCCAGGACATACGCGAGATCGGCGATATTGGCGGACACCTCGGGAAGATCGCTGAGCCCCGGGTGGTCGTACGAGCCGGTGCCGATGAGCACGGCCCGTGAGCGCGCCGGATCGGGCAGGAGCGGATGACGGCTCCTGGTGGCGCCGTCCGGGTCCGTCAGGTCGAGCCCTGCGACCGGGGTCGCCCAGAGCTGCCCGGCACCGCCCCTCGATGTCACCAGACCTACCACCGCCCCGGACGTGTTGGTGACCACCGCCCCCGACATCCTGGGGGGCACAGGCGGCCGGGTCGGATCCAGCACCTCCAGCATCATGTCGGAGGGGGCGTGGGGCGACATACCGGAGAACCGGCCGTGGAACCGGAGCGGCTCGGCATCGCCGGGGTCGGCGGAGAGCGTCAGCGGAAACCCGATGATCTCGACGTCCTCCCCGGGTTCGGGGAGGTGCTCAGCGAGATCGGGCGGAAGTTCGCTCCTCGACAGTGTGGTCGGGCTGCTCACGCGCAGCAGCGCGAGATCCCTCACCTCGTCGAACCAGGCGACGGAGGCCCGGGATCGCAGGTCCGTCCGCCAGGGAGTGACCTGGACCGATTCCCGCATCCGGCCCGCAGGTGTGAGCAACTGGTGGGCCGTGGTGAGAACGCGGCGATCCCCCATCGCCACGCCGGTGCTGGTGCTCTCTCCCGCGCTGACTCTCACCAGATGCGGTCCGGCGGACGGCCGGCGCGTCGGCGGCGTCTCGTCACGGTAGGGCCGCAGGGCGTGGAAGGCGAGATCGGTCAGGCGATAGAGCGGCGGAGCACTCCTGCCCCGAGCGATGTCGACGAGCGCCGGCGCTCCGGAGCCCGGTGCGGTGGCGTAGGTGAGCGCGTCCTTGAACCAGCCGGCCGGTAGCTCCTCTGCCTGACTGACGCTGAGCCGCGATATCGCCCCCTCGCGCAGTGCGCCGGCCGACAGGACCGGAGGGCCGGACGAACTCCGGTTGTCCAGAACGAAGTCGATCAGGGCACGAGCCGCGGCCGGAGCGTCCGCGTAACGCCGGACCAGTGAGGTCGCCCCGCTGAGGGCCCGGGGGATCAAGCCCGACGGTTCCTGTGCGAGCGCGCGCGCGAGGCGCGGATCCGCCGCCTCCTTCGTCCGGAGCGCTTCGATCTCCCGGGCTGTGAAACGGCCGGAGACACTGATCAGGTGCGTCATGGGCCGTCGTGCGGCAGGCCATGGCCGACGGACGCCGAGCAGCACGATCGGCACCCGTGCCCGGTCCCGCAGCAGCGGCTCCAACTGCTCCTCCCATCCGTCGTAGGGCCAGAGGTGATCCAGCCAGACCACCGTGTGCGCACGCACTCGGGACAGGTTCGCCTCCAGCTCGTCCACGCTCCGGGGCGCCCACAGCCGCCAGCCCGGCGGCAGCTTCCGCAGTCCCTCCCAGGCCGAACGGGACGTACCCGACACGCTGTTGCCGGTCAGCACGACGAACAGGCTCTCGCCCGAGGCGGCGAGTTCCAGCAGAGTGCTCAGTTCCCGGTTGTGCGCACGTTCCACGAAGGCGGGCAGCACCGGCAGATGCTCGTCCCCCGGCACCCTGATCGCCGGATGGACCCCGAACTCCAGCGGGTCCGTCACCTCCTCCAGCGGGCGGCCGATCCCGTCGTCCTCGCGTACGGGAGCGGGCCGCCGCGCGAAGGGGATCGCGTCCTCCTCCACCAGTTGACCGCCGGAGCCCGGGACCCCGCCCGGATCCGAGCCCTCCGCCGACACCCGCGTCGCCGGGAAGTCGCCGCCGCCCATCGGAGGGCGGTCCACATACGCCGCGATCTCCCGCCGTACCACTTCCTGGACGGTGGTGATCTCGTGCCGCAGCTGGGAACCCAGCAGCGCCTCCCGTACGCCCGGCCGGAACTCGAACCGGAACCTGGCGGTGTCGATCTCCCGGTGCCCGCCGCGCCAGGGCTCGAAGAGGCCCCCGAGGGCGACCTCCGCGAGATGGCCGTGCTCCGACTCCCTGAGCATGACCCGCCGTACGAGCGTCATGATGGGCAGCGTCAGCGGTACGGCGGACAGATAGCCGGCCAACTCCTGTGCCAGGGGCGACGCGTCGGCCTGGAAGCGGCGCACAGCCTGGTCCGGGCCCGTCTCGTCGGACCCGGGAGCGGACACCGGCTCCGGATGACCGGCGGGGACCTCCCGCGCGACCCGGTCGATCAGCAGACACGACATCCGACTCCACCGCCCGCCGCCCGCCACCAGATCGGCCAGCACCGAGAACCCCGCCGGGCTCACCTCCACCACCGGCACGGCGATCCGCTCCGCGATCCGGTCACGGCTGCGCGCCCGGCTCCGGGCCAGCCGCCAGGAGGAGTTGGGCGCGGCGGGCCTCGCCGCGCGTACCAGCAGACCCGACGGACGGGCCGCGCCCCGGTTCCAGAGCCGCCGCGGCAGCACGTTCAGCACCGCCGTCGGACCGTGCGCCGCCCACCGGCGCAGCATCGCCTCGACACCGGGCCCGCTCCACCCGTCCGCGACCGTGTCCGTCAGCACCAGCACCAGACGGCGGCCCGAGGGGTCGGAGATCTCCCGGGGCCGGCGCGGCTCCCCGCCCGTCGGGCGGGTCACGACGGGCGTGCCGCCCGCCTCCGTACCGCTCAGATACCAGACCCGTACATCGCGGAAGATCCCCGTCTGGGTGATGGTGCGGCACAGCTCGGTCACCAGGTCGTGCCAGAGCAGCATCGAGTGGTGGGTGTCCACCACCAGGGCCAGCTCCAGCCACCGCCCGCGCAGGGGCCTGAGCACGGGCAGCACCATGCGCTGCTCGATACTGCTCCGGACGCTCAGCTCCTCGTCCAGCTCCGTCCTGCCGCCCTCCGCCGTCCGGCGGCCGAACGGACGCAGCGCCCGCATCAGCCCCAGCGGGTCGTCGAGCGCCATCGCCCGCCGCACCAGCACGGGTTCACCCCGCCGCGCGGGCCCTTCACCCGCCGCCGGCTCCGCCGTCGCCGCGCTGTACAGCTCGTCGCCCGGCCCGGCGGGGTCCGCGTCCTGGAACACCGGAGCCCCGCCGGGCGGCGGTGGCGGCGCCCCGCCGTCCGCCGGCCCCTCGTCGCCCGGCGCGGACGGCCCATGGCCCGCGCCGCCGACGCGCTCGGCGAGCCACAGGATGTCGGCCAGCTCCTCAGGGCCCGCGTCGGCGCCGGACTCCTCCAGGGCGCGCAGCAGGTGCTCCATCATCGGGCGGTCCCTACGCGGACGGTGTGCCGGTGAGGCGCTGGAGGACGGTCTCCAGGAACCGCTCCCGCTCCGCCGGGTTCGGCCATGCCCCGCTCAGCCGGAGCTGTACGGCGTTGAGCAACTGGTCCGTGGCGAGGTCCCCGTCCATCCTGCGCCGCAGGAACGCCTCGACCAGATCGCCGTACCGGTCGTCGGCGGCCGGGTCCAGGCCGAGTCGCCGCCGTACGATCCGGGTCAGCTTCTCCTTGCCCGGCGGCGCCATGTGCAGCCGGATGCAGCGCCGCAGGAAGGGCGGGGGAAAGTCGCGTTCGCCATTGCTGGTGAGCACGACCACCGGGAACGCCTGGCACTTCACCCGCCCTTTCTCCACCCATACCCGCGGATCCGGGTCGTCGTGCGTGCCGATCCGTACCCTCGGCTCCTGACGGGCGACCCGCGCCAGTTCGGGTATCTCGAAGGAGCCCTCCTCGAAGACGGTGAGCAGATCACCGGGCAGATCGATGTCGCTCTTGTCGATCTCGTCGACCAGCAGCACCCGGGGCCTCTCCTGCGGCAGCAGCGCGGTGCCCAGCGGTCCGAGGCGCAGATACGGGGCGATCGAGGGATCGGGGGGCGCGGCCCCCGCTGACCTGGAGGCGTGCAGATGGCCGAGGTTGGCGTCGTGCAGCCGGCCGATCGCGTCGTACTGGTAGAGGCCGTCCCGCAGGGTGCTCCTGCTGGTGACCGGCCAGTGCAGTACGGGCCCCAGCCCCAGGTCGGCCGCGATGCCGTACGCGAGCGTCGACTTGCCGACCCCCGGCTTGCCCGTGACGAGCAGCGGACGGCGCAGATACAGCGCGGTGTTGACCGCGTCCCTCTCCTCCGTGTCCGGTACGTACCCCGAACCGCGCCGGTGCGTCTCCGCCCACGCCGGGTCGGTGTCCCCCGGCGGCGCGTACTCCGGATCCCGCACCCCCTCGAACTCCCGCCAGGGCGGCAGCTGTCCGGCCAGGCGCGCCCGCTTCTCGGCGGGATCCCCGGGGCCCTGGTAGATCCACCAGTCCTTGGTGTCCGCGGACTCCGTGCCCGTGGGCGCGCTCGTATCCGTACTCTCGCTCATGACAGCGACCGCCTTTCGGGTACGCGTTCGGGGTCGTCCCACATCAGAGCGAGAGGGCGTGGGGACGGAGGAACCCCCTGCTGTGCCTGCCCGGGGATCCGTGGCGCCCGGCCGGGGATCCGTAAGGACTTCAGGACGGCGGGCAGCCGGCGTACGTCGATACCGGTGTCCGCCCCCGCCGCCAGCTCCGCGGACAGCTCGGCGCCGTCCGTACGGCCGCCACGGCGCCAGACCGCGATGGGCACTCCGGCGTCCAGCACCGCGTCCAGCGTGTCCATCAGCAGTCGCTCCGACACCTCGGCGAGGACGCACACCGGCGGCTCGGCCGCCTGGAGGGAGACACCGAGCGCCGGGGAGACATCACCGTCGCTCACCTGGTGCACCGCCTTCCGGTGCTCCCCGCCGTGAGTCCTGAACCAGTCCCACTTCCGTCGCCACTGGGTGTGGGCGATACCGGTCCGCTCGTCGGGGCAGCGCACCACCACCTCGTAGTGGGAACCCAGTTCGATCGTCTTGCCCGGTCTGCCGATGGGCAGGCCCCAGCACTCGAACTCCTCACCCAGCAGTTCGTACGGCACATGGAACTCGATCCGGGTGAGCCGGTCCGCGGATCCGGCCAGGAGCTGCTCGCCGAGGCGGGTCCGGACGGCGGCCATCGACATCGGACGGGGCGACTCCCACACCGTCTCGAACGCGGAGTTCCGGTAGAGCCACATCCGTACCCAGTGCACACCGTCCGCCTCCGCCTCCTCCGGTGTCAGCCGCACATGCAGCGCGGTGCCCTCGGGCGCGGGTTCCGGCGGCGCGGGTACGGGAGCGGCGCCCAGCCGCTCGCGGGTGGTGTCCACCCAGGCGTCGGCCCTGCGCGCCCACGCGGGATCGGTGGAGCGCGCCGCGAGATGCCGTACGAAGGGCAGCGTCAGCGGCATGTCACGCTGTCTGCCCTGCCGGTTGTCGAGATCGCGGGCGATCTCGGTGAGCGCGTCCGCCGGCAGACTGCGCCGGGCCGGGGGCGCGCAGCCGGTCACCTCGAAGGCCCACAGATACGCGTCGCAGGCGAAGGGCGGGACCTCCCGGCCCCGCAGCAGCACGCCCAGTTCCTTCCAGGCGGGCTGGTCGAGACCGGGCGCGCCGGAGCCGCCGCCCGGCCCCGGGTCCGTCCAGCCGTCACCCAGGACCGCCGAGCCGCTCCAGTCGCGTTCGATGACGAACTGCGGCTCCTGCCAGGCCAGTCCGCGGTTCCGCAGCACCTGGAAGTCGGCCTGCACGGAACGGGCGATGCCGACCAGACCGCGCACGGTCTCGTCCAGGGTCCTGCCGTCGAGGCGCCGCAGCAGGGTGTCGGTGAACTGGCCCGCGCCCCGGTCGGCGAGGTTCTGCGCGACCTCGCCCGCGTGCGACGCGTAGAGCGTGAACTGACGCCTCTCGGGGACCGTGGCGCCGAGACCGTACGCCGAGGCGCCGAAGGCGAGTCTGGCCGCCCTGCGGGTGTCGACGCGGCAGGCGTCCCCGATCGCTATCTGCCGCTGGAAGCGCCCGGCCGGCAACCGGCTGCTCTTCCACCAGCGCAGCGCCTCCTCCAGATTGAGATGGGAGGTGAAGTCCTTGGTCGCGTCGGCGTAGGGGAGCAGCATTTGATGGGACTCGTCGAGATAGCCGTGGCCGGCCCAGTAGAGCCAGAGCAGATCGCCGTCGAGGGCGGGAAGCTCCTTGAACAGGATCCGCTCGATGTTCTCCCGGGTCGGGAGCTGACGCGCCGTCGGAGCCTCCTTGACGGCGGTTCTTTCCAGGGGTGACAGCAGGAGCCGTACGTTGCCGGCGGGGACCCCGGCCGGTCCGGTGAGCCAGCCGGCGAACCGCTCGGCGTCCCTGGCCGCGCCCGCCAGATTCCAGTGGTGGCTCACGTCGTACGACTCGATACCCACGACGAGGGCGAAGACACGGCGGGGATCGACCGGGGATCCGGTGTCGGTACCCGCGCCCGCTCCGGCGGTGTCCACCGTGGTCATCTCGGGGCCTCGATCTCCTCCGCGATCCGGTCGTACACCGCGTCGAGCTTCCAGTACGCGCCATGGCTGACCGGGAACGGCTGGCGGCTGGACACCTCGTGGTCGACGACACGCGGATCGCCGGGGAAGACCGGCTCCGCCCGGTACGCCAGCAGGTCCCTGCGGTCGTAGATGTTGAGCCAGCGCGGGAAGCCGGGCGGCAGGGCCGTCGCCGTCGGGGGGAGCCCGGTGAGCGCGCCCAGCTCATGGAGGAACGGAGCCTGTGAGCCGACCGTCACCAGCAGCTCCGGCCGGGGCAGCGGGGCCTGTTCCATCGCCGCGAGGGCGTAGAGGTCCACCAGGGCGATCCCGCCCAGACTGTGTCCGATCAGCACGGTCGGTTCACCGGGATCGGCGTCCTTGGTGATCAGCTCCGCCAGATGGTCCCGCAGCGGACCGCCGCGCGCCTGGTAGCGCAGGATGTCGCCGAGCGCGGGCACCGACTTCCGGGTGATCGGGCCGCGCCAGAGGTCGAGTACGGGCTGTGTCGTCATCCGCAGGGCGAGCGCGGCCAGTACGGCCGCGGCCCGGCCGCCCGGCACCCGACCCGTACCGCCCAGGCGTGCGGCGACGAGATCGACCAGCCGGTCGCGTTCGTCGCCGGTGCACAGCGCGTCCTCCCCCGCGTCGGCGAGCGCGGCGGCGACGACCGCGCGGCTCGCGGCCGTCGCGACCTCCCGGCTCGCCGGGACGTCGGCCGCGGCCGTGCACGCCGTGGCGAACTCGGTGGAACCGGCGACTTCCGCGAGCGCGGTGGGGTAGGACGCGTCGAGTCCCGTGGCGCGCAGCAGCACGGACAACTCGTCGGCGGCAGAGGGGAGACCGTGCGAGTCCGGCTCACCGGAGAGCGCGGTCAGCAGCTCGGCGACCCTCTCCCCGGCGCCCCGCACCCCGGGCATGCCGAGACCGTCGTCCTCACCCTCCGGAAGCTCGGCGAGCACCCGCAGTTCACAGAGGGGATCGGTGAGCAGGAGCAGCCACTCGGCCGCCTCCTGGTCCGGCGGCCCGGCCACCGAGCCACCGCCGGCCGCGGCGCGCGTCCCATCGGGCCGGGGGATGGACGCGCCTGCGGCACCGAGGGTCGCGCCATGGGCGCCGCCCCAGTAGCAGGGCACGAAGGAGGCGTCGGGGAACCGTCCGGTGAGTGCCTCGGCGATCAGCGCGGACAACTGGTCGTAGCGCTCGCGGCGCACACCGGTCCCATGGACGAAAACAAACCGCACGCGGACAAGCCCCCCGATATTTCTGCCAGTTAGGAGCGAGGATAGTGCCTGCACAGCGCGGGGGCAGGCGCTTGCCGCTTTGCCGGTGAGGCACGTGTGGTGCCCTACCTCATGCGGGCCGTACCCCGGAGCGTCGCGTGGTCCCGGCAGCCGCCGGGGCGGGCGTACACCGTGATCCGGGCCTGGGTCACCGTACGGCTCCCGCACTCCTCGAAGCGGGTCCGCAGGGTCTCGCGTTTGGCGACTTCCCGCTCGTCCTCCTCCAGCGGCTGACCGGCCAGATCATGGACGGCGACGATCCGGTGGGCGGCCATGACGCGGGCCCGGATCCGGCCGGGCGTGAACTCCGTACCGTGCAGGGTGTCCGAGGCGACGGGGGAGCGCTCCAGCGCGAGGTCCGACAGACCCCGGAAGGCCTCGGGGCGCGCGAGAGTCCATACGCGCCGGCGCGCGGGCATGAAGAGCACGCCGTCCCCCGGCCGCGCCGCCTCCCGTACCGCCCGTGCGACGGCGTCGGCGTCGTTCTGACGGCTCTGCGGGGTCCGCAGATACGCGCCCACGGGGAACAGCGCGGCCAGCGCCGCCCCCGCCGCCGTCAGGGACACCGCACCGCGCAGCGCGCGGGAGCGGCCGGTATCGCGCTGGATCCGGTCGAGCGCCGCGCCGATCAGCAGGGCGAGCCCGATGGTGTAGGAGAGGACGTAGCGGTCGACATAGAGGGGCCGCAGCGGGGTGAGCAGGACGAGCAGTACGGTCGGCAGGATCAGCAGGGAGAGCGCGAGCGTCCGCAGCTCGACCGGGGCGCTCGTACCGGCCGGGGCGGGGGTGTCGGCCGGCGCGCGCGAATCGGCCGGCGTACGGTCCGGTGAAGTACGGTCCGGTGGGGTACGGCGCGGTGGGGTACGGCCCAGTGTCCTGGCGCACAGCAGCCCGAGCAGCGCCGCCACCACGAAGCGCGCCGTCTGTCCGAGGTCGGGAAAGCCGATCCAGTCGACCTGCTCGGACTGGGTGACGCTGAAGGCCGCGAGCGGAAGCAGTCCGACGGCCACACACCCGGCCGCGATGCCCCAGGCCCGGATCACCGCGCGCGGCAGCCCGGAGCGGAAGACGGTCGCACCGTGGGCGAACAGGGTCACGACGGCCAGCTCATGGAGCAGACAGGCGGTCAGCATGAAGGCGGTGTAAGCGCCCCAGCGGAGCCTGCCCCGCCGGCTGACCGCGGTGAGCAGAAGCCAGGTGCTCCAGGTGATCAGCGCACACACCAGCGCGTACGAGCGCCCCTCCTGCGCGTACCGCTGCACCGTCGGGATCAGCGGAAAGACCAGCCCGGCCAGGACTCCGGCGCGTGGCCCGGCGAGTCCGCGCCCGATGAGGGCGACACCCACCGAGGCCGTGGCCACCGCGAGGACGGACGGCAGCCGCAGGGCCGCCTCACCGCCGTCCCAGAGGGCGAACACCCCGTGCGTCAGCAGGTAGTGGAGACCGTGCACGGCGTCGGCGTGGCCCAGCGTGTGCCAGATCCGGGTGACGCTCCGGTGCGCCATCTCGTAGGTGACCGCCTCGTCGGCCCAGAGCGTGTTCCCGCGGTCGATTCCCCACAGCCCGAGGACCAGCGCCAGGGTGAACGGGGCGAGGACGAGAACGGCCGTGTGCCGCGCCGGCTCGCGCCGCGCCGGTGCCCCGGGCGCGGTCTCCGGGCCAGGACCGAAGGAGGGGGAGATGTGCTGTGCGGAGGAGATGACGGGCTCCGTTCACCGGCGCGGGGACACAGATCGGCCAGATCGACCATGCGTGCCCTGCGGGGTGTCCGCGAGCAGGAGGCGTCCAATGGGCCGCATCGGATTCCGGAAGTCCCGGTCCGACGGCCCGGCGATGCTCCATGATGGGCCGGCCATGTCGTGGTCGTGGACCCACCCCACCCGCACCGCGCGCAGGACCGGTCGAGGACCGGGGTCCCGCGCGCCGGTGGCGCTCGCCCGCGCGGCGGTGTTCACCGTGACCGGTGTCGTGCTCGCGGTCACGGGACACCATGTGGTCTCCGGCGACCCGGTGCCGTGGCGGGCCGTGCCGCCCGCCGCCGCGGCGCTTTTCCTGCTCGCCCTGCCGGCCGTGACCACACCCCGGCCGCGGCGACGGCCGTCGCCGCGGTCACGCTCCCGGTCGTGGCCACTGTCCCTGCCCGTGGTGATCGCGGCGACCGGCGCGGCCCAACTGGCCCTGCACCTCTGGCTCGCACGGGCCGCGGCGCGCACTACTCCCGGCCCGCACAGTACTTCCGGCTCGCAGGGCACTCCCGGCGCGTACGCTGCCTACCACGGCAGCATCGGCCACGGCGCCGTCGGCCACGGCGCCGCGCACGGAACGCACGAGATGTGGCACGCCGAGCGGCACGGTCTGGCCATGACGGCCGCCCACATCCTCGCGGCCCTGCTGGTGGCGTGGTGTCTCCAGCGCGCGGACGCGGCCTGCCTCGCCGTCGGAGAACGGCTGGGCGGTGTGCTCGGCGACATGTTCGTACGGCTCGTACGGCGCGTTCCCACGCGGCTGTTCCCGTCCGTACCCCGTGTCCTGCGGGCCGTGGGAACGCGCGCGCAGCCGCCCCCGCGCGACTGCCCGGTACTGGCACACGCGGTGGTACGCCGAGGTCCCCCGGCGGAGCCCGCCCCCGCCCTCTGAGCTCGGGGTGCGCTCCGGCGTGCCCGTACCACCCCACACCACCATGGGAGTCACCCGTGTTCCGTACCACCACCCCGGCGTCCACCGTGCGCCGTCTCTCCGTCCTCACCGCGGCCGTCCTCGCGGCCTCGGTCGCCTTCGCCGCCCCCGCGTCCGCCCATGTGGAGGTCGAGGCGGAGGGCGCCGCCGCCCTCGCCGAGAACGTCACCCTCGCCTTCACCGCCGAGACCGAGTCCGACAAGGCGGGGATCACCGGGCTGGAGGTGATCCTGCCCGACGGCATCGCCCCCGCCGACATCACCTACGGGAAGGGCCCCAAGGGCTGGCGGCTCGCCGCCACCGCGCGCGGCTACACCGTGTCGGGTCCGGCCGTCGCGGTCGGTGAGGACGCCGCGTACACCGTCACCGTACGACAGCTCCCGGACGCCGAGTCGCTGGCGTTCAAGACCCTCCAGAGCTACGGCGACGGCCGCGTCGACCGGTGGATCGAACTGGAGGAGCCCGCGGACGGCGGGCACGGCAGTCTCGCGCCGACGCTCGCGCTCAAGCCCGCCGCGCCCGGGGCCACGCCGGTCGGCCCCAGTCCCGTCGCCGAGCCGACCACGGCCGCACCGTCCACTCCGGCGGCGAGCGATCCGGCCACGACGCTCCCCTCGGCCGACGCGTCCCCGGCGTCCCCCGCCGCCGACACGGCTGCCGATACGGCCGCCGCCGCGGACGACGGCACAAGTCCGCTGCTGTTCGTCGCACTCGGCGTGGTGGTCGTGGCCGCGTCGGTCGGCGGCGTGTGGTGGTACAGGCGCCGCGCCGGGGCGGACTCGGTCTGACCGGGGCGTATGGCTCGTCCCCTGCCCCGGGGTGTTTCCCGGGGCAGGGGACGGTTCTTCGCGGGGAGGGGCCCCGGCAGGCAATCCCGAGGACGGAGGCTCACCTGACGACACCTCAGGACGGAACCCCACCTGACGACAGAGGCTCAGGAAGGGAAGCCGCTGCTCTGCCAGGTCTCCCCGTCGGCGGTGACGGCCAGCGCCTCGTAGCCGTCCTTCGACTCGATCCAGGAACGTGCCAGGTCACCCATGGCGAAGGCGGCGGTGGCGAAGACATCGGCCTGGGTGAGATGGGGGCCGGTCACGGTGACGGACAGCAGATCGGAGGCCGGCAGACCCGTGCGGGGATCGATGATGTGGCCGCTGCGCTCGGCCGATCCCGAGGTCGCGACTCCGAGATCATGGCCGTGGACGACGGCCACGAGCTGGTCCCGGAGGACCGGATGGGCGATACCGACCCGCCAGGGCAGGCCTGGCGAGGTCTCGCCCCGGAGCTGGAGATCGCCCCCGGCGTCGATGTAGGTGTTCCGCGCCCCCGCCGCGTACAGCTTCCGTGAGACACCCTCCACCGACCACCCCATGACCAGGCCGGACGGGTCGAGGCCGCCACGGGCAGTCGCGGTGAAGAACCCCTCGGTGTCCCGTGCCGCCTCGTCGCAGAGCGTGAGGACCTCCCTCACCACGTCCGGGCACTGGTCCACGGTCGTCTCACCACGCGAGAGCCGGTTGACGGCACTGTCCGCGCGGAACGTGGAGAAGAGCGCGTCCATCTCGTGCAGCCAGACGACGCTGTCGGTGATCGCCCGGCCCACCTCCCGCGTGACGGGGTCATGGATGTCGAACGAGAACACCCTCCCCATGACATGCTCGAAGTGACGCAGACCGGGGTGAGGACTGTGTTTGCTCTGCGGGTCCTGTTGGGTGACCACCAGGTATCCCTCTTTCGGAGGCGGGTCCGCCCGGTGATGGGCGGTTTCGTCAGCCTCGCAGGACGCCTTCTGAGAAGCCTCTGAACACGGGTGGACCCCGGGAGATCCGTGCGGTCCCCGCTCCCGCGGCGGCACCGGTGCTCCCCGGCGGCACCGTGACGGCACACCGGCGACGCGAAGACGCGGAGGCCGGCCTGACCGCGTCGGTGATCACGGCGCGAGAAGCTGGACCCACCATGGACAAACACGCCGAACACGTCGATCACACCGCCTCTTCCGTCCTGAGCAGGCCCGACGGCGCCCCGGTGCGCATCCTCGTCGTCGACGACGAGCCGGACCTGACCGAGGTCCTGTCCGGTGCGCTGCGCTACGAGCGATGGGAGGTACGGAGCGCGGGCGACGGCCACTCGGCGGTCCGTGTCGCCCGCACGTTCCGCCCCGACGCCGTCGTACTCGACTGGATGCTGCCCGACATGGACGGTCTCCAGGTCCTGCGTGAGCTGCGGGCCGCGCTGCCGGACGTCTGTGTGCTCTTCCTCACCGCCCGTGACACCGTGGAGGACCGGATCGCGGGCATCACCGCGGGCGGTGACGACTACGTCACCAAGCCGTTCAGCCTGGAGGAGGTGCTCGCCCGGCTGCGCGGACTGCTGCGCAGGGCCGGTATGGCCCGCGAGCCGGACGGCGACCGGCTGGTGGTGGGCGAGCTGATGATGGACGAGGGAGCCCGTGAGGTCACCAGGGCGGGTGTGGTGGTGGACCTGTCACCCACCGAGTTCGAACTGCTGCGTTTCCTGATGCGCAACCCCCGCCGGGTCCTGTCCAAGGAGCAGATCCTGGACCGGGTCTGGTCCTACGACTTCGGCGGCCAGGCGCATGTCGTCGAGCTGTACATCAGCTATCTGCGCAAGAAGATCGACGCGGGCCGGACCCCGCTGATCCACACGGTGCGCGGGGTCGGTTACGTACTGAAGCCGGACGCGTGAGAGGCGTGAGCCGCGTGAGCGCCCCCGGCCGCACGGGATGGGGCCGACGGGCGGGACACACCGTGCGAGCGGTGGGGAGACCGCTGGGAAGGCTGCCCGTGCCGCGCACCCTCAGGGCACGGCTGATCGCCGGACTCCTGCTGCTGCTCGCCCTCGCCTGCCTCGCGGTGGGGGTCATCACCGTACTGGCGCTCGAACGCTTTCTGATGACCAGACTCGACCATCAGCTCGCCGCGGCCGACGGACGGTTCGCGGCCAGCCTGGAGCACGCGGAGCGTCCCGACGAATCCGCCGACACCAGGGGGCAGGCGGAGGGCACCTTCGGCGCCCGGCTGCTGTTCGGTGTCGCCGTCGAGGCGTCGCTGGTGCACGGCGACACACATGTACCCGTGCCGCTCAGCCGCGGGGACCGGGACACACTGGCCGCCGTACCGCCGGACGGCAAGGGGCACACCGTCACTCTCTCCGCCCTCGGTGCCTACCGGGTGGTGACCGAGCACGGTGAAGAGGGTGACAGGCTCATCACCGGGCTGCCGCTCCGGCGCGTCACGGACACCGTGCACCGGCTGGAAGCGGTGGAGACGGCCGTGTTCGGAGCCGCGATCGTGGTCACCGGAGTGGCGGGGGCGTTGTGGGTACAGCTCTCCCTGCGCCCGCTCAGCAGGGTCGCCGCGACCGCGGCCGAGGTGACCAGGATGCCGCTGGCCAGCGGTGAGATCGCCATGCCCGACCCGCTGCCCGACACCGACACCAGGACCGAGGTCGGCCGGGTCGGCGCCGCGTTCAACCGGATGCTCGGCCATGTCGGCGACGCGCTCTCCCGCCGTCACGCCAGTGAGGAACGGCTGCGCCACTTCGCCGCCGACGCCAGCCATGAGCTGCGTACCCCGGTGGCCACCGTGCGCGCGCACGCGGAGCTGGCCCTGCGCCACCCCGAGTCCGTGCCCGACGACGTACGGCACGCCCTGGAGCGCATCCAGTACGAGAGCGAACGGATGAGCGGTCTGGTCGAGGACCTCCTGCTGCTGGCACGTCTGGACGCGGGCCGTCCGCTGGCCAGGGACACCGTCGATCTCACCCGGCTCGCGCTCGACGCCTTGGGCGACGCGCGCGCCGCCGCCCCGGAGCACCACTGGCTGCTGGATCTGCCCCGTGAACCGGTGACCGTCACCGGTGACGAACACCGCCTGTACCAGGTCGTGGCCAACCTTCTGGGCAACGCCCGTACACACACCCCGCCCGGCACGACCGTGACTCTGCGCATCACCGACGGCGAGGACCACGCCGGACTGACCGTGAGCGACACCGGACCCGGTATCCCCGAGGAACTCCAGCGCGAGATCTTCCAGCGGTTCACCCGCGCCGACCGGGCCAGGTCGAGGACCACGGGGGAGGGGACCACGGGCGGCACGGGTCTCGGTCTGTCGATCGTCGCCGCGGTGGTCGGCGCCCATGGCGGCACCGTGGACGTGACCAGCCGCCCAGGCCACACGGTCTTCACCGTACGGCTGCCCGTCGCCCGGACGAGGTGACCGGCCCGGCCCGTCAGGTGGCACCGGGGCGCACGACGGCGCGTGGCGAAGAGCGCCGGCCGACGAGTAATGTTCGCGGCGTGCCGGCCGAGGCACCGGCCCCCGCTCCCTGATCCAGCCGGATCCAAACGAAAGACCCTCGTGCCAGTGACCAACGCCCCCATGGACGCGGCGATCCGTGCCGTGCCGGACGAGGCCGACACAAAGGCGGTTCCCGCGTGAAACTGACCATTCTCGGCGGTGGCGGGTTCCGGGTGCCGCTCGTGTACGGCGCGCTCCTCACCGACCACGCCGAGGGCCGGATCACCCGGGTCACCCTCCACGATCTCGACCCCGCCCGGCTCACGGCCGTCGCCCGCGTGCTGGCCGAGCAGGCGGAGGGCGTCCCCGACGCGCCGGCGGTCACGGCCACCACCGATCTCGACGAGGCGCTGCGCGGCGCGGACTTCGTCTTCTCGGCGATCCGCGTCGGCGGGCTCGAAGGACGCGCGGCCGACGAGCGGGTCGCCCTGGACCTCGGTGTCCTCGGCCAGGAGACGGTCGGCGCGGGCGGTATCGCGTACGGACTGCGCACCGTGCCCGTCGCCGTCGACATCGCGCGGCGCGTCGCCCGGCTCGCACCCGACGCGTGGGTCATCAACTTCACCAATCCCGCCGGACTGGTCACCGAGGCCATGTCCCGCCACCTCGGCGACCGTGTCATCGGCATCTGCGACTCACCCGTGGGGCTGGGCCGGCGCGTCGCCCGTGTCCTGGGCGCCGACCCGGACGAGGCGTCGCCCGACTATGTCGGCCTCAACCATCTCGGCTGGCTGCGCGGTCTGCTGGTGGCCGGCCGCGACGAACTGCCGCGCCTGCTCGCGGACACCGAGGCGCTGGGCTCCTTCGAGGAGGGCAGGCTCTTCGGCCCCGAGTGGCTCCGGTCCCTGGGTGCGATCCCCAACGAGTATCTGCACTACTACTACTTCAACCGGGAGACGGTACGCGCCTACCAGGAGGCCGAGCAGACGCGCGGCGCGTTCCTCCGGGACCAACAGGCCCGTTTCTACGCCGAGATGGCCCACCCCGACGCGCCCGCCCTCGCGACCTGGGACCGCACCCGCGCCGAACGCGAGGCCACGTACATGGCGGAGAACCGCGAGGCGGCGGGCGTCGGTGAACGGGAGGCCGACGATCTGGAGTCCGGCGGCTACGAGAAGGTCGCCCTCGCCCTGATGCGCGCGATCGCCCGCGACGAGCGCACCACGCTCATCCTCAACGTCCGCAACCGCACCACCCTGCGGGTGCTCGACGAGGACGCGGTCATCGAGGTGCCCTGTCTCGTGGACGCGAACGGCGCCCACCCGCTCTCCGCCGCGCCGCTGCCGGACCACGCCGCCGGTCTGGTGTGCGCCGTCAAGGCGGTGGAACGCGAGGTCCTCGCCGCCGCCGCGAGCGGCTCACGCGCCACCGCCGTCAAGGCGTTCGCCCTCCATCCGCTGGTGGACTCGGTGACCGTGGCCCACCACCTCGTCGACGGCTACACGAAAGCGCACCCGGGCCTCGCGTATCTGAACCGCCCCTAGGCCCGGCCCGGCCGACGTGGGCGGGCCGTGGCCGTACGTTCGCCGGGCCCCGGCAGGGTGGGGCGGCGGGCGGGGCGCCGACCGTTTGCCCCTCGTCGGCCCCCGCCGCACGCTGGATACATGGCCTCTCCCGCTTCCGCCGCCTCTCCCGCGTCCGTCCCCGACGCCCTGGGCGCCTGGGCCGTCGAGACGCCCGGACCGATCGCCACCGGGCCGCTGGTCCGGATCCGCCGCCGGACACCGGTCCCCGGCCCCGGGGATCTGCTGCTGCGTGTGGAGGCCTGCGGTGTCTGCCGTACGGATCTGCATCTCGCCGAGGGAGATCTGAACCCCCACCGCCCGTCGACCGTCCCAGGACACGAGATCGTCGGCCGGGTGATCGCCACCGGCGAGGGGGTGACCCGCTTCCGCACCGGCGACCGGGCCGGCGGAGCCTGGCTGCGCGGCACCTGCGGGACCTGCCGCTACTGTCTGGCCGGCCGGGAGAATCTCTGCCCGTGGTCCGTCTACACCGGATGGGACGCGGACGGCGGCTTCGCCGATCTGACCCTGGTGCCGGAGGCCTTCGCCTACCCGCTGCCAGAATCCCAGGACCCGGTCCTGCTCGCACCGCTCCTCTGCGCGGGGATCATCGGCTACCGGGCGCTGCGCCGCAGCGCGCTGCCCGAGGGCGGGCGGCTGGGACTCTACGGATTCGGCGGCTCCGCGCATCTCGCCGCCCAGGTGGCCCTCGCCGAGGGCGCCACCGTCCATGTGCTGACCCGGTCGGCGCGGGCACGGCGACTCGCCCTGGACCTCGGCGCCGCCTCGGCGGGCGGCGCCTACGACCGCCCGCCGGAGCCGCTGGACTCGGCGATCCTGTTCGCACCGGTGGGTGATCTCGTACCGGTGGCGCTGGAGGCCCTGGACCGCTCAGGGACGCTCGCCGTCGCCGGGATCCATCTCACCGACATTCCCGTGCTGAACTACGAACGCCATCTCTTCCAGGAGCGGAATCTGCGCAGTGTCACCTCCAACACGCGCCACGACGGCCGCGAGTTCCTGGAACTGGCCGAGCGCATCGGCATCCAGGTCACCGCCAGCCCGTACCCGCTGAGCCGGGCCGACCGGGCACTCGCCGATCTGGCGGGCGGACGGGTACAGGGAGCCGCCGTGCTCGTACCGGACTGACGCTCGTACCGGATCGACGTGCGTGTACCGAACCGACCACCCACCGCCGACCGACCCGCTCACAGACGCGTCGTGGGATAGATCTCGCTGTCCACGGGCACCGGCTGCCAGGTCCAGTCGGTCACCTCCGGCAGATCGGACCCGTGCTCACGGATCCAGGAGTGGTGCCTGAGCCGGGCCTCCTCCATCGACTGCCGCGCGTGGGTGGCGCGTACGGCGAGCCCCGGGACACGGTCGATGACATCCATGACCAGCCGGTAGCGGTCCAGGTTGTTGCGGACGACCATGTCGAAGGGCGTCGTGGTGGTGCCCGACTCCTCGTAACCGCGCACATGCAGATGCCCATGGCCGGCACGGCGGTAGGCGAGACGGTGGATCAGCCACGGATAGCCGTGGTAGGCGAAGATCACCGGCTTGTCGCGGGTGAACAGCGCGTCGTACTGGCTGTCGGACAGTCCGTGCGGGTGCAGTGTGTCCGGCAGCAGCCGGGCCAGATCGACCACATTGACGACGCGGACCGCGAGCCGGGGGAGATGGCGGCGGATCAGCAGGGCGGCGGCCAGTACCTCCTGGGTCGGGACATCACCGGCACAGGCCAGCACCACGTCCGGCTCCTCGCCCTCGCGCTCGGTACCGGCCCACTCCCACACACCCGCGCCACGGGCACAGTGGGCCCGCGCCTCGTCCAGGGTGAGCCAGTCGTAGCACGGCTGCTTCCCCGCGACGACGACATTGACATGGTCCCGGCTGCGCAGCACATGGCCGGCGACACAGAGCAGGGTGTTGGTGTCCGGCGGCAGATAGACCCGTACCACCTCGGGCGCCTTGTTCAGCACATGGTCGATGAAGCCGGGGTCCTGGTGGGAGAAGCCGTTGTGGTCCTGGCGCCAGACATGCGAGGTGAGCAGGTAGTTGAGGGAGGCGACCGGGCGCCGCCACGGCAGGCCACGGGACACCTTCAGCCACTTGATGTGCTGGTTGACCATCGAGTCGACGATATGGACGAAGGCCTCGTAGCACGAGAAGAGACCGTGCCGTCCGGTGAGGAGATAGCCCTCCAGCCAGCCCTGGCAGGTGTGCTCGGAGAGGATCTCCATCACCCGGCCGTGCCGGTCGAGATGCTCGTCGACGCTCAGTGTCCGGGCCTGCCAGGCCTTGCCCGAGGCCTTGTAGAGGGCCTGGAGCCGGTTGGACGCCGTCTCGTCCGGACCGACGACCCGGAAGTCACGGCGCTCGGTCGTGGCCTCCATGACCGCCTCCAGCAGATCGCCCAGCACCCGGGTCGGTTCATGCAGGGTGACGCCGGGCCGGTCGACCCGTACGGCGTACGCCTCCAGGGGCGGCACGGGCAGCTCGCGCAGCAGGAGACCGCCGTTCGCGTACGGCGTGGCGCCGAGCCGGCGCGTGCCCTCGGGCACGCAGTCGAGCACCCGAGCCCATGGGCGGCCGCGGTCGTCGAAGAGTTCCTGGGGCCGGTACGAGCGCAGCCACGCCTCCAGCTGCCGCAGATGCTCCGGGTTCTCGCGCACGGCGGGCAGCGGCACCTGGTGCGAGCGCCAGGTCCCCTCGACCGGCAGTCCGTCCACGGTGACGGGACCGGTCCAGCCCTTGGGCGTACGCATCACGATCACCGGCCAGCGGGGCCGCTCCGTGGCGCCCTCCTCCCGGGCCGTGTGCTGGATCAGCGCGATACGGTCCAGGGCGCTGTCCATCGCCGCGGCCATGGCGCGGTGGACGGTGTCCGGGTCGTCGCCGCCGACATGCAGCGGCTCGTGGCCGTAGCCGCGCAGCAGCTCGTCCAGTTCGGGCTCGGGGATCCGCGCGAGCACGGTGGGATTGGCGATCTTGTAGCCGTTGAGATGGAGGATCGGCAGCACCGCGCCGTCGCGCACCGGGTCGAGGAACTTGTTGGAGTGCCAGGACGCCGCCAGCGGCCCGGTCTCCGCCTCCCCGTCACCGATCACACACGCGACCAGCAGATCCGGATGGTCGAGCGCGGCGCCGTAGGCGTGGGAGAGCGAATAGCCGAGTTCACCGCCCTCGTGGATCGAGCCGGGCGTCTCGGGCGCGACATGGCTGGGCACTCCGCCGGGGAAGGAGAACTGGCGGAAGAGCCGGGCCATACCGTCCCGGTCCCTGCCGACGTCCGGGTAGACCTCCGAGTAGCTGCCCTCCAGCCAGGCGTTGGCCAGCACCGCGGGGCCGCCGTGCCCCGGTCCCCAGACACAGACCGTGTCCTGGTCCCTGGCCTTGATGACACGGTTGAGATGGGTGTGGACCAGATTCAGCCCCGGGGAGGTACCCCAGTGGCCCAGCAGCCGGGGTTTGATGTGTTCCGGCCGCAGCGGCTCGGTGAGCAGCGGATTGGCCATGAGATAGATCTGACCGACCGCCAGATAGTTGGCGGCCCGCCAATGGGCCACCAGAGTGGCCAGTTCCTCGTCGGTGACGGTGGCCGTGACCGTGGTCCGCGCCGACGTGCTCGCCTCGCGCATGGCTCTCCTCCGCGGCTCGTGGGTGTCGTGGTCAGCCTTGTCGGGGGCGATCGGTGCCCGCTGGGTCCCGATGCCAAACGGTCGCCGTCCGGGTGGGGCCCGGCCGGCGGCCGGGCGCGTGAGGGGTCCGGCGGAGGACGGCGCGGGCCGGTGGGGACCGGCCTGGCTCGCCCCGGACGAAGGGCCCCAGGGCCGTTCAGGTCCACCGGAAGGGCCCGAACGGGTGCACCCGGAGAACCCGGAGCCCTGTGAGAACCCTTTACGCCGCCTGGCGCGGCGCCCCTCGCGGCGCTTGAGGCGGCAGTCGGCCCCCTGGGACTGATCTCGGGCCTACCGGCGATAAGGAACCGACCGTACGGGGTACTTCGCGAGCCGAAGCGGGCCGGTGCGCTCCGTACAACTTTCCGGCTCTCCCGTGGGTCGTGATGACCGTAGCTGTACTTTCTGACCATGGGAGACGTCATGACCGGACGCCTGACCCCGACCTCGACCCATCGCCTCATCACACCGTTCCTCGCCGCCTTCGCCCTTGTCTGCGCCCTTGTCGTCGCCGGAGCGGGATCCGCCCGCGCCGACGGGTCGGACGCGCTGTGGATCGCGGCTCCGTACGAGTTGGCCCTGCTCGGCGCGGACGCCGACGGTGACGCGCCCACCAGGACCCTGAGCATCGACATCTCGCACGACAACACGGACATGGTGGTGCCGGGGGGCACACTCACCGTGGATGTCACCGAGCTGGCGGACCTCGCCGAGATCACCTGGCCCGCCAACTGCGCCGAGCGGACGGGCGGGACGGGCCAGGACCGTACCGTCACCGGCGAGTGCGCCTTCCCCGGGCTGTCCACGAACGACCATGTCCGCGGGGCCGAGATCGGGATAACGGCCACGTCCGCGGCCGTCGAGGGTACGGTCGCGACGATCAGGAGCACCGCCGTCGCGGGGGATCTGACGGCGTATCCGGCGGAGACGGCCGTGACCGTGCGCAACGGCCCCGATCTGGGCCTCGGACAGGCGCCGAACCGGCACGGTGTGAAACCGGGGAGCCGTGTCGACGTACCCGTCACACTCGCCAACAACGGCAACCGCACCGCCGACCGCACCCTGCTGACCCTGTTCGCCTCGCACGGCCTGGACTTCGCCTCCCGGTACGGGAACTGCGAGTATCTCGACGAGAACCCGCCGGCCACCCCGGTCGGCTCCTGGGCCCTGTGCGTGCTGGACGAGCCCATCGCCCCCGGCCGGACCTTCTCCCTCGACGCGGGCGCGCTGCGGACCAACAAGAGCGTGCTCTACGACCGATTCGACTACGCGGCCGAACCGTACTCGGACGAGGCGCTGGAACAGGCGCGCGCGGGACGCCCGTTCGTCCGGGGCGGCGGAGCCGACCTCGAACCGCGCCCGGCGGCCGCCCAGGCCCGCGCCGGACTGGCAGGCACGGTGGGCGGTGCCGCGGCTGACGCCGTAGCCGATGCCGTGGACGAGACCGACGTTGACACGTCGGACAACTACCGCTCCGTGCTCGTCAACGCCATCAACACCGCGGACCTGAAACTGATCGGCGGCGAGGTCGAGGGCGCGGCGGGCGAGACCGTCACCGCGTCGGTCACGGTGAAGAACCGCGGCCCGGCGTGGGTGGCCTCCCTCGGCGCGGGTGAGCCGGTGGCGACCGTGGACCTCACCGTGCCGCGCGGGACGGCGGTCACCGCCAAGCCGGAGGAGTGCTACGCGCTCGACGCCTCGGGTGCCTGGCAGGAGGAGCAGCTCGGCGCGCCCCGCTACCGCTGCTCGACGCCCGTCTTCCTGCACGAGCGGGCGAGTCACACCTTCCCGTTCTCCCTCCGTGTCGACCGTGTCGTGCCGGGCGCCCGTGGGAAGGCGGTCACCCTCAACGACCAGCCCGACCTCAGGATCAGCGACTTCGACCCGAATCTGGCCAACAACAAGGCGTTCGTCGTGGTGAACGGCTG
>NZ_JBSGVS010000100.1:0-23673 GCF_053608565.1 Streptomyces sp. NPDC055025 | reverse complement strand
AGTTCTCCCGGATCATCCAGGCCAAGACCGACGCCGAGGGCGGCGAGGTCACACCCGCCCAGATCTGGTCCGTCTTCCAGGACGAATACCTGCCCGCTTCACGGAACACCCGGAGACGCCTCGTGCTGCGCTCCGCTCCGGCCTCGATCTCCACCGACGGTACGGACGCGCTCACCGTCGCGGCGGTCGTCGACGGTGAGCGCGTCATCCTGACCGGCAAGGGAAACGGCCCGATCTCCGCCTTCGTCGACGCTCTGGCCGGCGTCGGCATCGGCGTCCGCGTGCTGGACTACAGCGAGCACGCGATGACCGAAGGCGCCCGCGCCCAGGCCGCCTCGTACGTCGAATGTGCTGTCGAGGGCCAGGTGCTGTGGGGCGTCGGCATCGCTGCCAGTGCGACCTGGGCATCACTCGAAGCAGTGACGTCAGCGGTGAACCGTGCGGGGAAATGACCATCGCGGCCTACCGGTATGCGACGCGGCGAACGTTTCCCCGTAGGCCGGGGTTCATGTGCGGGGTCCATGCCCGGGTCCATGCCCGGGGTCGAGCTGTCGAGCTGTCGAGCTGTCGAGCACCATCTCACGGAATATCAATTGCCCGTCAGTCCACAGCACGCTGTACAGACGGGCCGAGTTCGGACCGGCGTAGGCGCGAGGCGCGGTCGGAGAAATCGCCGGCTTCCGGCTTCGACGGCGACTGTTCTCCACACCGGTGACGGGTCGGACCTCAATCAGCCACTTCGGACAATGGAGTTCTGAGCAGGCAAAACGGCGGGCGCCCGGCGCCACGCGCCCTCGGCGAACCGACGCGGTCCGGCTTGATCGCCGTCCGGAGCGGAGGCTCCGCCGCCCATCAAGTGTGTGCTGGAAGGCCGTTGAGCCATGCAGGTCATACATCAACCGTCACTTACGCTCTCGTTCGATCAGGAAGCCTCGCCAAAGGCTCCCTCCCTTCCCTCTGACGAACACCGTCAGGCTCGAACCAACCACGCTCAATCGGAGTCAATGCGGCGATGGAAGACCCGAAAAGCATCGGCCGACCCTGCGACCGCACGTCACCCCATATTCACGAGCGGTTGGATTTCTCGATCGGCGATGAAAAGACATCGGGCGGAATCCACCGCCCGGGGAACGGATACCGGGATCTCCACGTGCGTTCCGAAGGATTGTCCGGGTCCGGCGACCAGTTCCCGCGACAGCGCTTTCATCCCGCTCAGCCACTTCTCATGACTGATCGCCCGGCCGACTCGGCATCCGCGCCGGTCCGGTCGACGGCGCACGGCGGTACGCGAGCGTGAAAACCAAGATCGATCCGCTGTCCGTCGTGGCGATGGTGGTCACCGTCGTCTCCATCTCGGCCACCGCCCCACTGACCGCCGCAGGTTCCGCCTCGCCGCTCGCCATGGCCTTCTGGCGCAACTGCCTGGGCTTCGCCGTACTCGGCCCCTTCCTCCTGCTGCTGCGCCGCCGCGAGGTGGTGCGTGTCGCGCGCGGCGAGCGCGCCCTCCTGCGCCGGGAGCAGTGGCGGCCCCTGGTCTTCGGCTTCCTCGCGGCCACGGCGCTCGCTCTCCACTTCGCGGCGTTCATGACGAGCACCCGGCTGACCTCGGTCGCCATGTCCACCGCCCTCGTCGCCACCCAGCCCGTCTGGCAGGCCCTCATCGCCGCGGGTCAGGGCGCCCGGACGTCTCGCAGAACATGGGCGGGTCTCGCGCTCTCCGTAGTCGGGGCGGCCGCCGCCGCCGGTCTCGACATCGAGTCCGGTGGTACGGCGCTGCTGGGCGACCTGCTCGCCCTGGCCGGCGCCCTCGCTCAGGCCGGGTACACCGCGCTGAGCGAACGGTCGCGCGCGGATGTGAGCACACCGCTGTATTCGACGTTCACCTCGCTGGTCTGCGGTATGGAACTCCTCCTGGTCTGCTGGCTGGCCGACATCCCGCTGACGGGTTTCGACAGAGCGACACAATGGTCGCTGCTCGGGCTGCTCGTCCTCCCCCAGCTGCTGGGGCTCGGCGCGCTGAACTTCGCCCTCGGCAGGACGTCGGCGACGACCATGAGCATCCTGCTCCTGCTGGAGACCCCCGTGGCCGCGCTCACCGCGTGGTGGCTGATGGGACAGCACATCAAGCCCGCGACCATACCCGGGCTGCTGCTGATCATCGTCGGTGTCACCATCGTGCTGACAAGCGGCAGCGCGGAAGGGGCCGCGGCACAGCAGGGGGCGTACCGCCCGGAGATACCGCCGTACCCGGCTCATACCCCCTACACCCCACGGCCGCTTCCCGCACCGGGACATCTGACATCCCGTCAGGGCGCCGCACGCGACCCCCGGGTGGACTGGGCCAGGTACCACGAAAGCCCCACGGTCAGATTCACGTATCACGGTGCGGGAGCCTTCGACACCGTGCACTTGCGCAGGCCGCGCATCGCCGAGGACGAACCCGAGCCCGAACCCGAACCCTGGCCGCCCCACTGAGGGATGGGGGACCACGGCCGGCGTCGACCGGTCGCCCACGACTCGACCGGTCGTCCGCGGCCGGACCGGTTCGTCCACGGCCGGGCCGGTTTGTCCGCGGCTCAGCCGGGCGGGAGCGCCGTCCCGTCCCCGCCGTGCCGGCCCGGCCCGGCATCGAGCACCAGCCCCTGCCGGGCAAGGCTGCCGTCCAGCCAGGCCGCGGCCAGCTCCACCCGGGAACGGCACCCGGTCCGCCGGAACAGCCGGGTGAGCCGCTGCTCCACCGTCTTCTCGCTGCACGCCAGCCGGGCGGCGATCTGCCGGTTGGTGGCCCCCTCGCTCACCATGGCGATCAGCCGCGCGTCCCGCTCGCCCCGCCCTTCCCGGGCCGCCCGGCGCCTGGGGAGAGAGACATTCCGTCGGCGCGCCGCCGCGCCGAGCCGACTGCGGATGGGGCGCCCCATGCCCAGCGCGTTCCCGCTCCGCGTCGCCTCGGCCAGCCACGCCTGGGGGTCGTCGCCGACTTCCGCCAGGCACCCGCAGCAGTCGACCCGCAGGAGCACGTCGACCCGCTGCCGCGTCAACCGGTACGCGGCCAGCGCGCTGTCCGCGTCGCCGTGCACCATGCCGCGTCCGAGGAGCACCACCTCGCGTGTCATGGGCGAGGCCGACTCCTCGTGCAGTGTCTCCACTTCCTCCATGGTCCGTCGCACCGCCGCCGGGTCGTCCCCCTCCAGTGTGATCGACAGGATCCGCAGCAACACCCTGTCGACGCCCGCGAGCAGTCCGCTCTCACGCGCCCGCCGCACAGCGCGCCAGGCCTCCTCCAAAGCCTCGTCCCCCTGCCCCGACCAGTACCCGACACCCAGTCGCGCGCGGGCCACCAGCGGATGGCCGACGGATTCCGGGATCAGGTCCAGCCACTCGCGGGCGCGTCCGAACTCCCCGCGCACGAGCTGGATCTCGGCCGCCAGCGCCCGGGTCAGCTGTCCGACGCCGGCCGCGCCGTCGGCCCGGCCCCGTGTCTCGATCCGGCGGGCGCCCGACAGCGCGCTGTCCCAGTGCCCCGCCAGGTAATCGCGCACCATGGCGTGGTACTGGACGGCGGTGCTCCGCCCCGCCCCGACGTAACGTTCACCGAGCACGGCCTCAAGGGCTCCCGCCAGGTCCCCGTACGCGGCGGCGTTCCGCAGCCGGTCCAGGGCCGCCTCGCCCAGGGAGTCCCGGGTGTCCCGCGGCAGATCCCGCCGGGCACGCTCGAACTCGGCGCCGCCGCCCACGGCGGCAGCCAGCAGCCGCACTTCGGCGGGCGACGGGACCGCCCCGGAGCCGGACTCCTGGCCGGTGTCCAGGACGCGGCCGACGTCCAGGCCGGGGCCGGTGTCCGGACCAGGGCCGGTGTCCCGGACGCGGCCGACGCCCAGGCCAGGGCGGGCGTCCGGGACGCGGCCGGCCGTCGGCCCCGGCCGGAATGCCGTCGGCGTGAGCGGGCCGATCCCGTACAGTCCGCCGAGCCCCGCCAGCACGGCAGCGGCGGGCACCCGCCCGAGCGCCGCGCCGTACCGGGGGTCGGCGTCGTCGGTGTGCGGGGACCGATGCTCGTGCAGCGCCGACAGGGTCCAAGCCCGGGTGACCCATTCCAGACCCGCCCGGTCCCCGCCGTGCGGCCCGTCGAGACAGGCGAGCAGCGGCTCGCCGAGTTCGAGTACGCCGATATGGTCGCCGTACCGGAGGCCCAGGGCCGCGGACTCGCGCAACACGCCGGTCCTTCTGGTGTCGTGCGGCGGCAGGTGCCGCAACGCCGAGTGGTAACCGCGGGCCGCCCAGGAGCTGTCGGGCCTCGCGCCGCTACGGGCCGCGGCCAGCAGCAGCGGCACCGCGAGCGCGGCGCCGAGCGCCGGCCCCGCCGCCGCCACATGGCCGGCCAGCCGCGGGTGGGCGGCACCCGTCGCGGCGGCGCCCAGCCGGTCGGTCACCGATCTGGTGATCGCGGCGTGCAGCGACCGTACGTCCCGGCGGGCGGGCAGCGTCAGCAGCGCCGCCGCGAGCGCCGGAACGGCGAACGCTATCCCGCCATCCCGGTCGACGGTCACCACCCGGTCCCCGACCAGGTCGTCCAGCGCGCGGCCGACGGCTTCGGGCAGCCCGCCCAGCGGCCGCACCCGGTGCAGGTCGTCGAGCCGCAGTTCGGCCCGCTCGGCCAGCCGGGCGAGCACGGCCGCCATCGCGACCGTCTCGGCATCCGGTGGCGCGTCCGGCCAGCCGAGCCGGCCCAGCTCCATGACGTCCGCGGTGAGGCGCAGCCCGCCCTCCGGCACCGTCAGGCATATCCGGCCGTCGAGTTCGAGCAGGCCGCCACGCTCCTCCAGCGAGGCGAGCACCGACAGCACGGCCGCCGGGCTCCCCGCCAGCGGGCCCAGCGAACGCAGCACCGCCGTCACCAGGTCGGGCTCGACGGGGCGGCCCAGCCGCCGCGCGATGAGCTCGCCGGTCTCGGCCGGGGACAGCGGCGGCAGTTCGAGCACCCGGTCGGCCGCCGCGGGCAGCCGCGCACCGCCGGCCTGCCCCGGGCCCATCGACCGGCCGGCCATCACCACCGGCACACCCGCCGGGCGGAACGCGCGCAGCAGCAGCCCCAGAGCGGAGGCCGTCGGATCCGGCATCCGGTGGATGTCGTCGACGACCAGGGCGAACGGGACGTGCTGAGCCGCGTCCGCCAGCATCTCGCCCAGGGTGGCGAGCAGGGCCACCTCGCCGCCGCGGCCGACGGTCCGCGATCGCGCCCGGCGCACCACGGTGACGCGTACCAGATGGCGACTGTCATGGATCTTGGCCAGTACGCCGCAGACGGCGTCCGCGAGGGCGGCCGTACCCGCCGGGCCCCGCGCGTCCTCCCAGCCGAGCCGCAGGACCTTGGCGCCCTCCTCGGCCGCCGCCCGCCACGCCTCGCCCAGTACGGCGGTCTTACCGGTTCCGGCCCCGCCGGTGATCAGCAGGGTCCGCACCGCGGCGTCTGCGGAACGCAACACTTCCGCCACGTCCTCGACTTCGCCGTGCCTGGCGACAAGCGCTGAACGGTACTGCCGCACGACGACTCCTCGTTTGCCCCCCATTCTTCACGTCGGACGGTTTGGCGCGACCGCGGGTTCGCACGGGCTTCCCGAACAGGCCACCGTCTTTTCCGGCACGTTGGTCAAGATGGCAAGATCCTGGACCGGGGCCGGTCCGCCGGGCCGGGCCGGGCCGAAGCGGGCCGCCCGCCGGGTACGTGTGTCGATCGAGGATACGGTGGAGTCAGTGGCTGCTCGGAGAGACACCGAGTTGGTCTTCGGCGGCACGTCCGCCCGTTTCCACGGAACGGGCGAGGGCCTGCTCGGCCGGGAGAGCGAGTCGCGGGAAGTCGACGACCGTCTCCGCGATCCGACCGGGCCGGGCCTGGTGCTCGTCCGGGGGGAACGGGGCGTCGGGCGCAGCGCGTTCGTGCGCGCCGCCGCCGAGCGGCTGCGTGCCGAAGGGGTCGCGGTCCTGCCGGTGGCCTGCCTTCCCGATGACGGCGGGCGTCCGCTGCTGCTGGCACTGCGGCTGGTCATGGCTCTGGAGGAGCACCGGACCGCCGCGGCGAGGCATCGCCCGGCACCCAAGCCGGCGGTGGCGGCGCTGCCCGCGGTGAAGGAGGGCGACAGCGCGGCGATGGCCGAAGCGCTCGCCGCCGCTCTGGCGCAGCCGACACCCACGGCCGTGGTCGTCGACGACGCTCAGCACGCCGACGCCGAATCCCTCGCCCTGCTCGGCGGGGTCGACTTCGAGCGGCTGCTGCCCGGCACCCGGCTGCTGGTCACGGCGGTGCGGCACACCGCGTCGGACAGTACGTCCCGGCCTCCGCGGTCCTCCCCGGCCGACCTGGGCGAACCGGCCGAACCGGCTGACCTGGGCGACCCTGCCGACCTGGGCGACCTGGCCGACCTCGGCGACTTCGCCGAACCGGCCCACCAGGCCCACCAGGCCGACAGGACCGACAGGGCCCTGGAACGGCTGGCCCGCAACCGGGCGGCGCACACGATCGTTCTGCCGCGCCTCGGACCGGAGGATGTCACCGCCCTGGTGGCGCGGCGGTTGCGGGCGGTGCCCGACGCCGGCCTGGTACGGCGGGTGCACCGGCTGAGCCGTGGGATCCCCGGGGCGGTCGACGCCCTGCTCGCCGAGTGGGCGGGCCGGGACGCGATACGTATGGCCGACGGGTATGCCTTCCTGGGCGCGGGAACACCGGCGCCGGTGCTGCCGGACGGCGACAGGTACGTCCTGGCCCTGCGGTCGCTGGGCGAGCCCTGCTGGACGGTCGCCTCGGCGCTGAGCGTCCTGTGGCCGCTCGGCCGGCCCGCCGCCGCGCTGCTCGCGGCATCAACCGGACTGTCCGCCGCGGCTGTCGGCCACAGCATCCGCGCTCTGGTGGACGAGGGCATCGTGGACGAACTGCCCGGACAGGACGGAGCCGCGACCCGGGGGTGGACGTTCCGCGTACCGCTGCTGGCACACGCCGTCCGGGAGCGGCTGGGGCCGCTGGAGCGCAGTCGGCTGTCCGCCGCCGCGGTGGGAGCGCTGTGGGCGGGCGGAGGAGCGGCGGGCGGAGGAGCGGCGGCCACCGGAGCCCCGCACGACACACCGGCAGCGGCAGCGGCACCGGCACCGGCACCGGCACCGGCACCGGCACCGGCGATCCTCGACGAGGCGGACGCGGAGACCTATCTCCCGGACCGGATCGCCGAGGCGGGAATCCTGGTCGACCCCGTACGCGCGGTGGCGGAACTGACGGTAGCCGCAAGGGCGTTGTACCCCGACCTCGACCGCCGGGGGATGCTGCGGTGGTACCTGGGGGCCGTGCGCCTCATCGAGGAACCGTCCGCCCGCGATCTGACGGTACTGCGGTGCGGTCAGGCCGCCTACGGTTGCGGTGACTACGCCACGGCCCGGACGGCGGCCGAGGCGATCGTGTCCGCCCCGGCCGAGGGCCTCGACCCGCTGACCCTCTACGAGGCGGCCACCCTGCTGGTGGCGTCGGCGGGCGCCGAGAAGGACTGGCCGGCGCTGTCCCGGATGGGCGCCGCGTCCTGGTGGGACGGACTGCCGCTGCCCGCCGTGGCCACCGTGTCCGGCCGCGTCCAGGCACTGTGGCAGCTGGAGAACTGGCGGGAAGCCCTGACCCTGCTCTCGCAGACCGAGCCGATATGGCAGACCACCCCTGACAGCCGCGCGCTGCTGGAACTGTTCGGCGGAGTCGCGGAGTTGGTGCTCGGCCGACCGGACCGGTTCATGCGCGTACTGACCGCGCCGGAGGTGCCGGACCTGCCGCACAGCAAGGCGTTCGCGATGGTCATCGCCCAACTCGACGTGCTCCTCGGCACCGGCGACCTGCGGCGGGCGACGGCCCTGCTGGCCACCCGAGGCCTGGCGGTGGAACTGCTCCCTCCCTGCAGCCTGTTCCTCCTGCGGCACCTTGAGGGCCGGTGGGACGAGGCGCTCCCGCCGGCCCGTCGGCTCCTGGTCGACGACGGGCTGCTGAACGTGGTCCCCGGGCACCATCTGATCCCCGCCAGAACGGCGGCCGTCCTCCTCGCGAGGGGGCGCGTCACCAGCGCCGGCCGCCTGATCGGCAGCGCGCGCGGCCAGGTGAACGGACCTCTCGAACACGTCCTGGATCACACCGACGCCGAGGTGCTGCGGACCCTGGGCGACCTCGGCCGGGCCGAGGGGATACTGCGGCGCGGGCTGAGCGCGGCGGACGACCGCGGATCCGTCTACGGCACCGACGAGCTGTGGGCCTCCCTCGCCGAGGTGCACGCGGAAGCGGGACACACCCGTGCGGCGGTGGCCTGCCTGGAGCGCCTTGAGCGGCTGGTCGAGCGGATGGACAGCGGACGGACACGGCTGCTGCACCTGCTGACGTCCGTCCGGGTCCTGCGGCCGGACCTCCCGGATGCCCGCGGGCGTCTGCTCGAAGCGGTCGGACTGGCCCGCGAACGCGGTCAGATATTCGAAACGGCGGTGACGCTCACAGCCGCGGCGCGCGCGAACGTGGGCCAGGCGGCGCTGCTGCACGAGGCGTACGAACTGTTCGGCGAGACCGGTGCCGCGCTGTGGCGTTTCCGCACCAGGGCCGCGATGCGGGAGACCGGGCTGGTCGTGCCCGGTCGCAAGCAGGCCACGGCGGAGAACGAGCACCTGCTGGCCACCCTGCTCGCCGAGGGCCTCACCAACCGCCAGATCGCCACCGTACTGCGGCTGAGTGAGGACGCGGTCGCGAACCGCCTGTCCCGGTTGTTCGCGCGCACCGGTATGCGGTCCCGCACCGAGGTCGTGACGGCCGTGCTCGCCGGCGGTCCGCTGACCGCGGACGACGGACAGCCACTGACCGCGGACGGCCGCTGACCGCCCCTCGGCCCCGCGGAGCCGCGGGCACGGCCCAAGAACCCGGCCCCGGCCCCGGCCGAGCCCACTGGTGACAGATTTCCCTGTCCTTAACGGACCGGCGCCCCAGGGCAGCGGATCGACGCAACCGCACATGGCACGATCGCCTCCTGAAGCGCATGAACCACTTGAGTCCCAGATGGAGAGGGCGAATGCCTCAACAGGTACTCACGGACACGGTGCGCGTGGCCATTCACTCGTCCGACGCCATCGTCCGCGCCGGGCTGGTCAGCTGCCTTCGGAACGACCGCCGCACCGTTGAGGTCCCACCAGGTCCTGTGCCGGAAGCCGATGTCATCGTGGTCGCCGTGGACATCGCCGACGCCTCTTCCCTGGAGCTGCTGGGCAGCCTGTGCGACAAGCCCGACGCACGCTTCGCCATGGTGGTGGGAAAGCAGTGGCAGGCCGATGTCTCGACCGCGGTCGACCGCGGGGTCCGCGCCGTACTGTGGCACGACTCCTTCAGCCCGGCGGCCTTCATCCAGACCCTGCTCACCATCGCGGACGGCGGTGGAAGCCTCCCGCCCACCCTCCAGGGCACCCTGATGGAACAGGTCACGCGGACCCAGCGGGAGATCCTCGCCCCACGGGGCCTGACGGCGTCCGGGGTCAGTCCTCGCGAGGTGGACGTACTGCGTCTGGTCGCCGAGGGCAAGGAGCTCTACGAGATCGCGACGAGGCTGTCCTACTCCGAACGCACCGTCAAGTACATCCTCTACGGCCTGATGAAGCGCATGCGGCTGCGCAACCGCGCCCACGCCGTCTCCTACGCCATACGCGCCGGCCTCATCTGATCCGCGGCCCGCACCGCCGAAAAGGGCGCCCCCGGGAAGGGGGCGCCCTTTCTACATGGCGCGGCCGGATGGGGCCGCGTCGGATGAGGCCGCGTCAGACGGTCCTCACGGCGCGTCAGAACGCGTCAGGAGCGTCAGGAGGCGGAGCCGGCCTTCTGGCGGCGGCCGACGAAGACCACGACGGCGCCGAGGGCCACCGCCGCGCCCGCCGCCGCGGCGAACCGCGGGAGGACCGAGGGGGATCCGGTGCTGGCGAGGGAGCCGTTGGCGACGGAGTCGCCGGAGTTCACCGGGGTGGTGGACGTGGCGCCCTGCGGCTTGTTGTCCGGGGTCTGCGGCGTCGTCCTGCCGGGCTCGGCGTCGTCGACGTCACCGGCGGAGCTGCCGGCGGCGAGGAGTTCGAAGGCGTACTCGGTGGAGAGGTTGCCGCCACAGGACTCGTCGTCGTTCACATAGTCACCGGCGACGAAGGCGAGGCCGTCCCCGGCCGGAGCCTTGGCGTCGACCTTCAGGCGCAGCTTCACATCGGCGTGGGCGCCGGCCTTCAGCGGACCGATGGAGCCGGCGCCGCTGCCTTCTTCCACGTTCTTCCAGGCCGGGGACGCGGCGGTCGACCACTGGAGGTGGAAGGCGTCGTCGATGACGTTGTAGCCGCTCTTGTCCGTCGCGTGGAAGTAGACGCGCGGGGAGACTTTGTCCAGCGTCTTGTCCGTGCCGTTGGTCGCACGGAGTGAGAAGTCGGTCGTCGAGCCCGCGACGATCTTGGACGGCAGGCCGGTGACGACCGTCTTGAGCTTGCCCTCGAAGACGCACTCCGGCTCGTCCGGCTCCGCCTCGTCCCTGGCGTCGGCGAGCGCCTTGTCGGCGGCCTCCTTCGCCTTGAGTGCCTTCTCCTTGGCACCCTGGATCTTGGAGTACTCCCGAGCGGCGGCGACGCGGGCGTCGTCGGAGGCCTCGCCGGCCGCCGCGGCCTTCTCGTCGGCGGCGGTCTTCGCGTCCTGTGCGGACAGGGCGGCGGTCTCGGCGTCGGCGACGGCCTTCTCTGCGGCCGCCTTCTCCTCGGCGGTGGCGGTCTCGGGCAGCGCGGCGAGTGCGGCCTCGGCGTCGGTGAGCGCCTTGTCGGCGTTCCGCAGGGCGGTGGCGGCGTCCGTCGCCTCCTTCTTGGCGTTCTTCGCGGCGACGTAGAGGGGCGCGTCCTCGGAGAGGGCGGCTTCGAGGACGACCCGCGCGGCGTTGACCGCGGCCACGGCGTCGTCGTACGCCTTCCGCGCCTCCTCGGCGGCCTTTTCGAGTTCCTCGACGGAAGGCTTGTCCCGCTCATCCTGCTGCTGCGCCCGCGAGGCGGCGGACGGCTTGGCGTCGGCGAGCGCGGGGGTGACGGAGAGCAGGATGACGGGGGTGGTCACAGCCGCGGCGACGGCCGTGGCGAGTATGCGGCGAATCTTCAACGGAGTCCTTCGCGGGTCCGAAAAACAGGTCCGAAAAGCGGGTTCGAAAAGCGGGTTCCAGAGAGTGTTGAGGCAGCCGCTGCGGCAGCACCCACGCAGGGCTTCGCCGGTGATCGTATGACCGGAAACACCGTCGTCGGAAACAGATATGGAAGGCGACTGGTGGGGCGCACCGCGCTCACACGGCGGACAATTACCCCATAGAGGGATAGTTGCGCTCCCTGTACGGATCAATTTGGTGATCCATGTCATCCCATGGAGGGGCGGATACGGCGGCGGGGAGGAGCCGGTGCCCCGGCCCCTCCCCACGCGAAACGCTCGGCCGGGAGACCCGGCCGAGCGTCCGGTTGAGCCGCCGACAACAGTTGACCCGCCGGCAACGGCCGCTCAACCACGGATTGCTACGCCCCCTTGAATTCGCCACCGGGAGGGGGTTTTATGCCGCCGGCGTGGCCTCCAGGCTGCCGACAGGTCAGATCGTCGGTGTTTCGTCGACGACTTCCTTGTGCGGTTCGACAATGAACTTCCAGCCTTCGCTGGGCTCCAGGAACCGCACTCGGGTCGGGTAGATGTCCAGGGCGCGGCGGTCGCGGTTCTGGCTGCTGGTGTTCTTCCGTCCCCGGGTCGGCTCCTCGTACAGATCGACCTTGACGTCCGGCACCGCGACGACTTCCTCGCTCCAGCGCTGAACGATCCCCACACCGAACGCGTCCCGCGCGGCGGTGTAGAGCGAATCCAGGGATTCCTTGTTCCCGTTGGGCACGAAGAGGGCGAGATTCAGGAGGACGCCGGCACTCTGGAGAACCTCGATTTCCTCCCCCGCCTCGTCGGCAACCCAGATCCCGCGCTCTTCGGCATTGTCCGCGAGAACGTGGATTTCCTCACCGAAGACCGTCCTCGCCGTGAAGGACCCTCCCTCGAAATTCTTACCCGGCTCCGTGAGGAAAGCCGGGGCGTAGCAGTCGAGAGGAAGGCCATCCGTCTCTGCCGAGACGAAGATGCCGTCCTGGAGGCCCAACTCTGAGACCTCCCCGGCCGTAAGACGTCGAGCCGTAACCTTCTCGGTATTCACGCCATTCCCCTTTTTTCGTGGCGTCCTGTGAATTCATCAGGACTCTATCATGAAAACGACCGGCCAGTTCCCGTTACACATTCCTCCGCACCCATGCCAGTGCTGGTCAACCCTCCGAGTAATTTCTTCAGCACTCGTAGATAAATTCGGTGAGGGAGAAGAGATGACCTGGCAGCTCCGGTGGTGTTTTCGGCAGCGAAGTCATTCGTCAAGCGGAATGCGAGCGGACTGGCCGAATGGTAACAAGAAGCCGGGACCGCCTGGAGCCGACGCATCTTGGGCGAGCACTTCCGGCGGATGCGTGAAACGGCCATGCCGAATCGCGCCCCGGCGGCGGATAGCCGATCCCATGGATTTCCTCAGCCACGTCGGACAGATCGGTCTCATCGTTCAACGACGACACTTTTCCGGCGTCAGCGGTCGCGAGGGATACACATGACGAGGGCGGGAAGTCGTCGAGCGATGTCGTACACGGTCACGCCCCCATCCAACCGCACGCCTCCGACACCGGTCGGCGAGATCGGGTCCTGACCGGTCAGCGGGGGTGTACCCAACACCACCCCACGGCCGGGCCGTACGCCCAATGTGCCGCGCTCCCGCCGTCCGTAGCGTCATGGACATGGCGCAGAGAGCGCCTCAGCGGAAAGGGCGGCGGACATGTTCCAGCGGAAGAGCGGGACCGGACCCACCGGAAGCGGCGAGGAGCTGCGGCAGGTCGGGGCCGGCGACATCGACGGCCGGCAAAGCGGCCTCGCTCTCTTCTTCGCCGTCACCTTCACGACGACCTGGACCTTCTGGCTGATCGCGATCGCACTCGGCGGATCGCCGACGAGCTCCCCCACCGCCATCCCCTATCTGCTGGGCGGCTTCGGCCCGGTGTTCGGCGCGATCGCGGTCCGCGTCCGCCGCACCCGCCGCGGGGAACCCGTACCGGCTCGTACGGTGAAGTTCCGGCAGGGCGTACGGCTGTTGTGGGCGCTGCCGCTGCTGGTGCTGGCATCGGCGACCGTGGTGGCGGGCGCGCTGCTCGCGGATGTCCTGGGCGGTACCAGGGTGAGCCTGACCGAGGGCAAGGAACTGATCTCGACCGTCGGCGGAATCGTCCCGTTCTTCGTCAGCATGCTGATCGCCGGTCCGCTGTCCGAGGAGCCCGGCTGGCGCGGCACGGCATATCCGCGCCTGCGCGCGTCCATGAACCGTCTTCAGGCCGGCCTCCTGCTGGGTGCCGTCTGGGCGGTCTGGCATCTGCCGCTGTTCTTCATCGAAGGAACGGTCCAGGCCGAGTTCGGTCTGTTCGGCTGGAGTGGCCTGATGTTCTCGCTCAGCGTCCTCCCGGTGGCGCTGCTGGCCGGTTACGCCTACGAGCGTGCCGGAGTCGCGGCGTCCATCGCGGTTCACCTCGGCTTCAACGCGACCATGGCCGTACTGACCGTCGAGTCGCCCGTCACGCAGGCATTCATCCTGGCGGTACAGGTCGTTCTCGCGGTCATCCTGCTCGCCACACAGCGCGATCGCCGGACGGACCCGCCCGTTCAGGCGGCCCCTCACCCGCACCAGGTCGTCACTGACGCGTCGCCGCAGATGACCTCAAGGTGATCAACAAGGGCGGCGCACCAGAGCCGCCGGGTGGCGGTGGCACCGCCGCGGCTGGCACTCAGCCGCGGCGTTGCCACCGTCAGGCCATTCGAGCGGCTCGGCGGCTCGGCCGCTCGGCCGCTTGGCGCTTGGCGCTTGGCCGCCAACTCGGCGACCGAGCCCGGCGATCCGCGACGTCGGCCCCGCGACCTCGGCCCCGCGTTCACCGGCGCAGTTCGGCCGCCGCGTAACGCAGCTGGAAGGTCAGGGCGGCGAGGACCAGGCCGAGCCTCTGCCGGCTGCTCAGCCTCTCGGCAAGGTGATCAAGCGGCCCGGCGACGGCCGGGGGCGGGAGGGGAGACTCCCCGTCGAAGGGCGGCGGGTACGCGTCCACGGCCCGGAGCAGTCGATCCCGTAGGTAACCGCGCACACGGTGGACCGGCGGCCGTGACCCCACCGGGATCTCGCCGAGTGCCTCGTGGACCAGCTTCGCCGTAGATGACACCAGGGTCTTCAACCCGTGGAAATCAGGCATGGAGAGGTCGACCAGCGATATCTGGTAGGCGAGCGCGTACTCCTGGGCGTCCCGGCTGAAGCCGGAGGTGGAGAAGACGGCATAGCTGTAGCGATAGCGCGTCCCTAGGCCCTGTCCGGTCGATGCCTCCGCCTTTCAGGGAGGCCGGGTCTCCGTCCCGAACCCTGTGCGTTGTCCGGACCGGTAGCGGAGCAATCCCCTAGAACGGGCGGGCGTACGGGTGTTCCATCACGCGGTCGTAGATCCCGCGCAGCCACGGCTGACGGACGGCGGGCAGCCGTGCCAGCGTGTGGAGGAACACTTCCGAGTCCGGCCCGAACAACTGGTTCGGGTACGGCGGCAGCGGATCGTCGCGGAAGACACCGTCGGGCATTCCGCCGGTCACGGGAACGCGCAACCGTTCGCGGTAGAAGGCCAGATGGGTCCATACGTCGGCGGTCAGCGGCACGGTTACCGCGGTACCGGACGCCTGCCACGCCCTCCCCGTCCGCGGATGCCGCGGGACGAGGACGATATCGGGAGCGGGGTCCGGGGCGGGCAGGCCCGGTCCCGCCAGAGCCGCTCTCTTCGCCGGCGGCCCGGACGGTCCCGGCGGGAGCAGCGTTTCGAGCACGCGGCCGAACATGTCCGTGACAAGACCCTCGGGGACGGCCACGGGTGTGCCCGCCGAGGCCGCCAGTAGATGGGCCAGAGCGGCCCCGGCCGCCGCCTCCCACCGCGGGCTCCACCTGCCGGGCGGCTCGATCGGCGGCGTACCCTGCCACTCCTCCAGCGGCGCCTCCCGGCCGGCGGTCCGGCCGGCGGGATCCTCGGCGGGAAGCCGGCGCACGGACTGCGGCGCGAGCCGCACCGCCTGCCACAGCGAGCAGTCGTCGATACGGGTCGCCACCGGCCGCCCGCATCGCACACATGCCAGATTCGGGCCGTCCCTCCCGTCCACCCCCATGCAGCAGCCGTCACACCGCTCCGGCAACAGGACGGTGCCGCGCGTGTCGCCCGGCGCGACGACAATCGCCCCGGGCGCACCGAAGGAAAGGGAGCGAACCGGCGCGAAGACACCGCGGGCTTCCGCTTCACCCGCCCCGATCTCGCTCCACGGCCGCCATGGCGGCCCGAAGGGCTCCGGGTCGACGGCGTACGTCCCCGGTTCCATCAGGGCGGGGAGCATCACGTGTCCGTAGCGGTGGTGGGCGTGGACGGGAAGCGCGACCCGCGACAAGGTGGCGGTCAGCACGGCGCCGCACCGCGCACACGCGAACACATCGCCCATCGGTCCTCCCCCGCCTCCGGCCTCCGGACACGCGAATCATCCCGGATCGGCGGGGCGCGGCCAACACCTTTGAGGCAGCGCGGCCGGGGGGAACGGTGTTCCGACCGAGTCAGCCTCGGACCGAGCCCCGGACCGGAGTTGTGTGGAAGACGGAGCCGATGAACTCCGTGAGGAGCCGCTCCTTGAGCGGCCCCGCAAGCGCGTCGAGCGGTACCAGGACAGGGGTCATCCAGGGTGAGATGGAGACTGGGCGGCAGCCCGTCGAAGGAGAGCTGGGGCTGGAGGTACCAGCCGCGCTCGCGCATCTCGTCGGCGAGGTGGAGCAGCAGGTTCAGGTCGGGGTCACCGTCCGCCGGCCCGCCGAGGACCGTGAACGCGACGAGTCCCGCGGCCCCTTCCCCCAGTACCCGTACGCCGTCGGTCCCGCGCAGGCCCGCCGGCAGCCGGTCCGAGGCCTCGGCGACCCGCCCGGCCGGCGCGGTGCAGCCGTCGTCACCGACATGCTGGAGGACCGCCACGCCAGCGGATTGACCAGGACGTCCCAGGCCTTCGGCAGGAAGACCGCCGCTCCCGCGACGGCCGCGGGTACGGCGAGGACGTTGGTGAGGTAGTAGAGCAGGATCAGGCCCGGCACGGTGGCGAAGGTGCCGGTGCACAGGGAGCCGAGCCCGTATCCGATACGCATCGGTCGTGGCAGGCGCGGGACCGGTTCGTGGTGCGCACGGATGTCCGCCGACATGCCGCAGATCATGAACGACGGTCCGAGCGGGCGACAAGGGCCGGGTGTGACGGCGGCATGAACTCCGGCGCCTGGGTGTCGCGGCCCTAGGGCCTCTCGTTCGGACCTTGCTGGGCTCGCGTGCCCTGGCACCGCGCCTCGCCGCGTTGTCGTCGGTCGCCTACGCTCCGCATGGACTCCCCCCTCCGCCTTGCGATCCACGGCACCACGCGGACACCAGCCGCTACCGCGGCGGGCGCTCCCTCACCCAGCCAGATCCAGACGCAAGACCCTAGACGATGTCAGCGCCGCACCGGCCGTAGCCTCGTCGCTCCGAACCAAAGGGTGGGAGTCGCCGAAACACTGGTCATCCAGCGGTGGTTTCAGCGAGTTGGGGGCGTTTGGCCGGACGGCGTTCAAGATGGGCGACGACGCCGTTGTAGAAACGGTCCACGGCGTCGTCGACGCTTCGGATGAAACCGGAGTCGGTGTTACCGCGCGTGCTGCCCATGCCTTTCAAGAGGGACAGCCGGAAGCCGGTGATCTGCGCGCCGTCTCGCGGGAGGATGTCCGCCGGCTCGGGGCGGAGCCGTTCCAAGGTGCCGCGCGGGCCCACGCCCTGGCCCTCGATGAGTGTCTCGACGTGCAGGTCGGCCGGCGCTTCTGCGAGTTGGCGGACCAGTCGCTTGACCCAGGTGAGGGGATAGCCCTGTTCCGGGGCAGGGATGTCGATGGAGGTACGCAGCTTGCCGGTGCGCAGGTCTGCGGCGACGAACAGGGAACCCGGCGTGCCGTCGATACGGAGTTCGGCGTGCAGGCGGCCGTCCTCGCAGAGACGGTCGGCCAGAGTGACACGGCGGGTATGCGGGTCGGTGCCGCGTTTGGCCCGCTGTACGGGCAGAACCTTCTGGCCCAGTTCACCGCCGAGCCGCAGACAGACCTGGCGGACGAGGCGTTCCCAGCTCTCGACCACCTGGATGGCGTGCGGGTCGCCCTGGCAGAGTGTCTCCTCGTCGATTCCCTTGCGTACGGGTACCCAGGCGGGCCCCATGTTCTGGAAACCGTGACAGCCGGAGTTCTCGTGCTGGAGATAGTGCAAGAGTTCGAGGAGGAGCCACGCGTGCGCGGCGTTGCCGACGCCTTCGTGACGGATCAGCATCTGCGCCTGGTGAGCGACCTCCGCCCAGGACAGGTGCCACAGCGCCACCTTGTGCTTGCGCCGGCCGTCCACCTTGACGTCCACCAAGGGCCTGCCGTCCAGAGCCACGTCGTTCGACAAGGTGATCACTGCGTCGTAGCCGCGCCTCGACGCGATGTCCATGTAGTCCTGCACCTGTACGGTCTTGAGCGCGTTGCCATTGGTCTTCGTCTCCACCAAGGCGGTCCACAACTTCCCGGCACGCTCGACGCGAATGACGCCATCGGGGCGCTTGGGCGTGTCCCCATGCGGCAGCGAGACCTCCGTGAAGGTCTCCGTGCGGCCGGCGGGAGCGCCGAACGCGGCGGTGAGCCTGCGCCCGAACTCCGGCACCTGGGCCATCACCGAAAGAAGGACGGATGTCGCCCGCGTCTCCCTTTCCCGGTCGCTCTTGAGGGACGGGACGGGGAAGAGCCGGGCACGTCGCCACGCGTCATTCTCGGCGAGTGACTTCCCGCCCGTCCTGGGAAGTACGACCTTCTTCTTGGCGGTACGGGGACGCCGAGGCGCGGGTACACCGGCGACTTCGGGGGCCGCCGGTGGCGCGGGCGGCGTCGCCGGAAGCTCCGTGGCCGGAGTGTCCAGCACGGCGGCGGAAGGCACCGGGGCGGCGTCCTCCACCGACGCTTCGGGTTCCTCCTCGGACGCGTCGTCCACATCAATGCCGAAATCCGTTGCCAGACCCGCCAGACCGCTCTCGTACCCCTGGCCGACGGCCCGGAACTTCCACCCCTCCCCTCGCCGGTACAGCTCACCGAAAATGAAGGCGCTCTCCACCCCCGCGTCATCGATGGAGAACGTGAGAAGGGGCCCGCCGGTACGGTCGGCGAGCGTGACGCGCAGCTCGTCCAGATCACCGAATCGCGCGCCGCCATACCTGCTGGCCGCCAGGACGACGCGTTCCACACCCGCCGACATGGCGCTCAGATCGAGAGTGATCCGGTCCTCGCTGCCGTCGGACGTCGGTGTCTTGCCGAGCAACTGCACGCTGCCGTCGGCCGATGCCGGGTTGTTGTAGAAGAAGAAGTCCGCGTCACTGCGCACCTTCCCGTCCCCACCCACCAGCAGCAGGGAGACATCAGCGTCCCCGTCCCCTGTCGCGCTGCGCCATGCCAAGCTCAGGACCACTGAACTGATGTCCTCGCTCAGGGCGTCCAGTCCGACATTGGCACCCTTGACCATTTCCAGCATGCGGCCCCCCAGCCATGCGACCGCGCCGGGCCCGCTACACGGGCCGACCGATCGTGCGATGTGATCCACGGCACACTCCCCATGTGCGAAGTGAACCTTAGCGTGGGATGCACACCCCTAGAGTGCCAATGCGGCGATTAAGGGTTTGAGTACTGATTCCCCCGGTGCACGGCGGGTGTTCCCTGATATGTGGACGGCGTCCCGGGTCCCGGACCGCGGTCGAGGTTTCCCTGTTCTCCGGACCGCCCGACGGGCCCGTCCGCCCGTCCGAATCCGGCCGTTCTGCCTTGTTCCGACTCCTTGACGGTCCAACGGAGCGCGCTCAGACTGTTTGGCGACGGTCACGATTGTCAGCGCTCGCCCGCGCGGAGTCCCTGTTCGGGTGGGTCACCGGCCCCGGCCCGCTGACTGGCAACCCTTCCACCGCGACGGGGTGCCCCGGGTGACGACCAGGTCCCACCCGGGCGGTGGGGCAAGTGCGGTCTCGCTCGTTCCGCGAGGCCCGAGGACGGGACCGGCGGAGATGCGCAGGACAGCGAAGAAGAGCGAGAGCGTCTGTCGGACCTTCCGGTCGGCGCCGCTGCCGCGTCCGCGCCTGCTGACCAGGCGCCGCCATATCGATCTGCTGCGGCTCCGCAGCGGTTGCGTGCCGGCTGTCTGAGCCGGCCGCGCTCCGGCCGTCGAGCCGGCCGTCGAGCCGGCTGCCCGCCGGGCGCCTGAGCCTGGGCCTGCCTCATGCCGGCCGGGTCGGCCGAACCGGCCTCATGCCTGCCGTCCGAGGCTGACCGTTCCGCGATCGCCTTGCCAGGTCCGGGCGTTGTGCGCTGCCGCGCGCCGCCGGACCCTCCTTCCGTACGGCCACCGGCGCCGAAGAAGCCACCGGGGCTCCACCGCATCCCTGGAGAGTGCCATGTCCGAGACCTTTGCACAGACGTCCTTCCCGTCGGCACTTCGCGATTCCCACCCCGGCACACCCCCGCGTTTCCGCGACCGTATCGGCGCCGGTCCCGGCGGTGGTTACTACCCGGTCGCACACCGCTACCACCTGTATCTCTCGCTGGGCTGTCCGCTCTCACTGCGGATCTCGATCACCCTCGGTCTGCTCGGGCTCAAGGACTCGATCAGCACCACACTCCTCCCGTCCCGGTCCGACGGCCTTCCGGCCGGGTCCGGCGGCTCCGACGCGGTCACAGCGCTGCGCACGGCCTACGAGACCACCCGGCACCACTACGACGGTCCGCTGACCGTGCCCGCGCTGTGCGACCTGTGGAGCGGACGGGTGGTGAGCAACCACGCCCCCGACATCCTCGACGACCTCGCCGTCCACTTCACCGACCAGGACGACGCGGATCTGCCCCGTCTGCGGCCCGCCGCCCTGGCCGCCGACATCGACGCCGTCCGCGAACTCCTCGGTGAGGGCCTGGGCGGGGGCTTCGGTGAGGGCCTCGCCCAGGACCAGGCGCTGGATCTCCTGGAGCGCCGACTGGCCTCGCACCCCTATCTGTTGGGCGAGACGCTGACGGCGGCGGACGTGGATCTGTGGGTCGCGCTCGTCCACCTGGACGTCGACGCCCTGCGGCGCGTGGCCGCCGGTGACCGCCTCTGGTCGTACGTACGGCGGCTGGGGACCCATCCGGCCTTCCAGGAAATTCCGCGTACGGCGGGAAAGCGGGAACACGGCGGTGAGGACGTGTGTTCCACCCAGAAGGACTGTGCCGGAGCCGGAGACCGGAGCCGGGCCACGGTGCCGGCGGGTGATGAGTGCCGGCGTCAGGCCCTGGCTTGCTGACCGGCGCCCCCGCCACGCGGCGGAGCGCTCCGGGTGACGGCCCGGCGGAGCCGAAGACGGTTCCGCGAGCGGGCCCGGGACGGCGCGAGCCGACCGGGACGGACGGGATGGAGGTGACGGCAGTGCGGGGAACTCCCCAGCGGCCCTTGGTCACCACCGCCATGTACTCACGGCGGCACATCGATCTCCAGCGCGTCGCCGCCGCGCTCTGTCCGGCCTACGAGTCCGCCGCCGCGCGGCACTTCGCCGACCAGGCCTGTCCGGCCGGCCAGGCCCTGTCCGTCGGTTAGGCCCTGTCCGTCGGATCCTCGCGGGCCCGGAACGCCCGGCCTTCTCCTCCGGCCTTCTTCTCCGCCCTTTCGTCGTTCCTCCCTTTCGCCGTTCCTCCCTTCTCGCCGATCCTCCCCTCCCGCCGATCCTCCACCCCGGCCGAGCACGGGCGCGGACGAGTTTCGGCATGCTCACAGGAAGCGGTACGCCCAATGCCCCGAGCAGCACACGCACCCCTCCACCTGGCCGTCGCCCTCGACGGCGCCGGCTGGCATCCCGCGGCCTGGCGGGAGCCCGACGCCCGGCCCGCCGAACTGCTCACCGCGCGGTACTGGACCGCCCTGGTCACCGAGGCCGAGCGGGGGCTGCTGGACTTCGTGACCATCGATGACTCGCTCAGCCTCCAGACCTCCCGTCAGGTCGAGCCCGACGAGCGCACCGACCAGGTACGGGGCCGTCTCGACGCGGTGCTGACCGCCGCCCGGGTGGCGCCGCCGACCCGGAACATCGGGGTGGTCCCGACCGCCGTGGTCACCCACACCGAGCCCTTCCATCTCTCGAAGGCGATCGCCACCCTCGACTATGTGAGCACCGGACGGGCCGGAATCCAGGTCAGGGTATCCGGACGCGCCGACGAGGCCGCGCACTTCGGCCGCCGTACGGTCCCGGGCCTGCGGACCGAGGACCTGGCCGGGGCGACGGGCAGGCCCTGGGTGAAGGAGCTGTTCGACGAGGCCGCCGACTATGTCGAGGTGCTGCGCCGGCTCTGGGACAGCTGGGAGGACGACGCGGAGATCCGCGATGTCGCCACCGGACGCTTCATCGACCGCGACAAGCTGCACTACATCGACTTCGAGGGCGCGCACTTCAGTGTGAAGGGCCCCTCGATCACCCCGCGCCCGCCCCAGGGGCAGCCGCTCGTCACCGCGCTGGCACACGCGACCGTCCCGTACGAACTGGTCGCGCGCTCGGCCGACGTCGGATTCGTCACCCCGGGCGACGCCGACGACGCCCGCGCCGTCCTGGCCGAGATCCGCGCGGCACAGGCCTCCGCCGGCCGTGCCGACGAGACCGTGCACGTCTTCGGCGACCTGGTGGTCTTCCTCGACAACGACCCCGGTGCCGCCGCCGGCCGCAAGGCCCGTCTGGACGAACGCGCCGGCGCCGAGTACGTCAGCGACGCCCGCGTCTTCACCGGGTCGCCCGCGCGGCTCGCGGACCTGCTGGAGGAATGGCGGGACGCCGGGCTGACCGGCTTCCGGCTGCGCCCCGGCGCCCTGCCGTACGACCTGGAGCAGATCACCCGCCACCTGGTGCCCGAACTCCAGCGCCGCGGCGCCTTCCGTACCGCGTACGGGGCGAGCACGCTGCGCGGACTGCTCGGACTGCCCCGCCCCGCCAACCGCTACGCCGCCGTCTGAGCCGGAAGGACCGTACGAGCAATGAGCAAGCCCGCCAAGCCGCTGAAGCAGATCCACCTCGCCGCGCATTTCCCCGGCGTCAACAACACCACCGTATGGAGCGACCCGAAGGCCGGCAGCCACGTCGAGTTCAGCTCGTTCGTCCACTTCGCGCGGACCGCCGAGCGCGCCAAGTTCGACTTCCTCTTTCTCGCCGAGGGGCTGCGGCTGCGGGAACAGGGCGGCCGGATCTACGACTTGGACGTCGTCGGGCGGCCCGACACCTTCACCGTCCTGAGCGCGCTCGCCGCCGTCACCGAGCGCCTCGGCCTGACGGGCACGATCAACTCCACCTTCAACGAGCCCTACGAGGTGGCGCGGCAGTTCGCCAGCCTCGACCATCTGTCGGACGGCCGCGCCGCCTGGAACGTCGTCACCTCGTGGGACGCCTTCACCGGCGAGAACTTCCGCCGCGGGGGCTTCCTGCCGCAGGACGAGCGCTACTCGCGGGCGAAGGAGTTCCTGAGCACCACCACCGAGCTGTTCGACTCCTGGCGGGGCGACGAGATAGCCGCCGACCAGGAGTCCGGCACCTTCCTGCGGGACGCGCGGGCGGGAGCCTTCGTACACAAGGGCCCCCACTTCGACATCGCCGGACAGTTCAACGTGCCGCGCAGCCCGCAGGGACGCCCGGTCATCTTCCAGGCCGGCGACTCCGAGGAAGGGCGCGAGTTCGCGGCGTCGAGCGCGGACGCGATCTTCAGCCGTTACAGCACTCTCGACGAGGGGCGGGCGTTCTACACGGACGTCAAGAGGCGGCTCGCCCGCCATGGCCGCACCCACGACCAGCTGCTGATCCTGCCCGCGGCGACCTTCGTGCTCGGCGACACGGACGCCGAGGCGGAGGAGCTGGCCCGCGAGGTACGCCGCCAGCAGGTCAGCGGCGCCACCGCGATCAAGCATCTGGAATTCGTCTGGAACCGCGATCTGTCCGCGTACGACCCGGAGGGCCCGCTCCCCGAGATCGACCCGGACCTCGGCGAGCACACCATCGCCCGCGGCCGCGCCCAGGTGCGGATGTACCGCGACCCGCTGGCGACCGCCCGGGAGTGGCGGGAGCTGGCGGCCGCGAACAAGTGGTCGATCCGGGACCTGGTCATCGAGACCGGCAGCCGCCAGTCCTTCGTCGGCTCCCCGGCCACGGTCGCCGAGACCATCGACTCCTTCGTGCAGGCCGACGCCGCCGACGGGTTCATCCTCGTCCCGCACATCACCCCCGGCGGACTGGACGTCTTCGCCGACACCGTGGTCCCGCTGCTCCAGGAGCGCGGTGTGTTCCGCGCGGAGTACGAGGGCACCACCCTGCGGGACCACCTCGGCCTCGCCCACCCCGACGCCCACGCCCGCCCCGACGCCGACGCCCGCTCCGGCGCGGACGCCCGCTCCGGCGCGGACGCCGACGCCGACGTGCCGGCCGAGCCGGTGGCGTCGCCGTAG